>DASXEF010000762.1:0-4464 GCA_036490255.1 Kofleriaceae bacterium | reverse complement strand
GACAAGATCAAGTCGCTCGGCGCGTTGCACACCGATCTGATCGGCGGCGAGCCGCTGCTGCACCCCGATCTGATCTCGCTGATGAAGTACGTGACCGGTCACGGCATGACGACCGGCATGACCACGAACGGGTTCTTGCTCACCGAAGACAAGCTCAAGGACCTGATGGACGCCGGCATGGGCCGCATCCAGATGTCGGTCGACGCGCTCAAGCCCAAAGACGGCGTGCCGAAGTCGCTCAAGACGCTGCGCAAGAAGATCGAGATGGTCTCGCGCCATCCGATCTGGTTCCGCGTCAACACGGTGATCTGCGACGAGACGATCGACGAGGTCGAAGAAGTCGCGAAGGCGTGCTGGGACCTCGGCGTGGCGATCAACTTCTCGGTCGTCCACGACCACGGCCGGCTCGTGAAGATGGCGAACACGCCGCGCTTCCTGGAGCGCGTCGAGTGGCTCAAGAATCAGAAGCAGGACGGCAAGCCGATCTCGACGCCGTTCTACTTGATCGATTACTACGAGCGCGCGCTGAGCGGCAAGCCGATGGAGTGGACCTGCCAGGCCGGCAACAAGTGCTTCTACGTGTCGGCCGAAGGTAACTTCCAGTTCTGCTATCACGTGCCGTCGCGCCGCAAGCTGATGGACGTGACGCGCGACGAGATCGCGGGCTATCGCGGCAAGAAGGGCTGCGAGGAGAACTGCGGCGTCGACTGCGTGATCCACACGTCGCTGCCGTTCTCGAACCGCGCCGATGTCGCGATGCTCGAAGTGAAGCGCCGCGTCGGTCAGTTGCTGCCGGTTCTGCGCGGCTCGTGAACCCGCCGAAGCTGCGCGACCAGGGCCCGACCGCGGAGACCGCGGCCGGCGTGTCGTATCGCGTGATCGGCACGGCGCTCGAGATCCAGCTCGCGGAGCACGCGATCTTCGCGCCGAACACGTGCGTGACCTGGCGATCGCCGAGCGTCGAGCTCGCGCTCAAGCCCGGCTCGCGCCCGCAGATGGGCAAATCGGCAGGCGGCGATCTCGCGTACGCGGCATTTCTCGTCGAGACCCGAGCCGCCGGCGTGATCGGGCTGTCGCGCAGCGGCATCGGCAAACCGTTCGCGATCCATCTGCCGCCAGGCGGGCGGATCGACGTGCGTCAAGACTCGCTGCTCGCGGCCACCGCGAACGTGCACTACACGTGGCAGGAGATGGAGCGCTCGCAAACCGCGTGGGGCGGCGCGCGTTACATCGATACGTTCTGGACCACCGACGCACCCGGCATCGTCTGGCTGCAGAGCGATGGCGACGTGCTCGAAGCAACGCTCGCGGACGGCGATGCGCTCGACGTGTTCGGCGACTGCTGGCTGTACAAAGACGCGAGCGTCGGCGTCATCACCGGCAGCCAGACGTTCGGCGAAGCCGCGGGGCTCGCGCAGTCGTACACGCTGACCGCGCGGCTCGTCGGCCAGCGCTTCACCGGCCCCGGACGGCTCGCGTGGCAGACGTACGTCGACTCCGATCTGTCGACGAGCCTGTGATCACTTCACGGCGATGCCGAACACGAGCGCCGGCGCTTTATCGCCGAGCTTGTTCCAGGCGAGCAGCACGCCGGCCTCGTAGCCGACGTACATGCCGGGTTTGAGCCCGGCACCGTCGGCGAGATCGACGTCGAACGGCTTCGACGCGCGGTTCACGGTGTCGGTCTTGTACGCCTTGCACACCATCTCGTAGCGGAGCCCGCCATCCGACTCGATCGCGAGGACGTGGCCGGTCTCGCGGTACTCGTCGCAGTACGTGACCGTGCCCATCTTCGCCGTGAACTCGAGATGCACGTGGTCGCCGGTCTTCGTGACCTTCGCGAGCTTGCCGCTGCCGCCGTCGCGCTCTGCGGCCGGCATGCCCCACGACGGCGACTCGGGCATCGCGAACTCGAACGTCTTCGCACGATCGTCCGATTCGATCCCCGACGTGATCAGCGCGGTCATCGCCGCGGTGCGCTCGCCGCGGAACACCAGGCTCGATCGCAGCGCGTGAGCGAGCGGCGGCGCTTGGCCGGTGAGCGACGCGCACGCACGCATCGCGCTCGCGGCGAAGTAGCCGGGGATCGTCGTCGCGATCGCGGCCACCGCGCGATCGTACGGCGGCTCGATCCGGCCGTCCTTGCTCTTCTTCAACCCGAGATCGCCGAAGCTCGCGAGCGGCGTCGCTTTCACGACGGCGTCGAATTCATCGCGCGCGGCCTTCGCGCAGCCGTCGAGGTGCGGGTTGCGCGAGTTCTTGATCGCGGCGTCGTCGAGCTGATCTTGCAGCGCGATCGATGCCTGCAGCGACGCTGCTTGCGCGCGCCACGCCTTGCGCGCATCGGCGGCGACCGCGAACAACTTCGCGATCGATTCGTCGCGCTTCTCGGCCTCGGCGAGTCGCTTGCGTGCGTCGGGCAGCTTTATCGCGAGGAGCTGGTACGCGTTGAACCGCAGCCGCATGCGATCGATGCCGTTCGCGCCTTCTTTCGACGCGCGGATCTCGGTGTTCAGCTTGTCGAGATCGAGCGCTTCGGCATCGGGCCAGCACACCGCCCAGCCCTGCGCATCGATGTCGCCGCCGGGCGCATCGTGGAGGCACTGCGTGACGTAGCCGAACAGGCCCGCCTGCGTGATGCGCGAGCCGAGCACGTCGGCGGAATAGGAGTGCATCGAGCGCAGCTCGCTATCGACGCCCGCGTGCTTGTTGAGCACGATGAACTGCGCGAGCGGACCGAGCTGGCTATACGTCGTCTGCTGGTCGACGTGCAGTGCCAAGCTCTCGTAGTGGCGCATGCCCGCGTCCTCGCGAATCCACTCGCCGGCGTCGGTCCAATCGGCTTCGGTCATGTGCAGGCGCTTGCCCCACCGCGCACGTGCCGCTTCGAGCTGGGCGTGATAGCGCTGCTGCTCTTGGCTCATCATCGTCGAGCACTCGGCGCCGACGATCTCGTCGAGCCCGCGTGAGTCGGCGATGTCGTCGGCGTCGGAGTTGAACTTGAACCGGCCGTCGGGCTCGGTGACGTCGAACTGGTCGTTGACGCCTTCGCCGCACCACGGCGCGGGTGCGGCGAGCGCGTGACCGGCAGACGCGGCGACGAGCGAAGTTGTAAGAGCGAACGCGAGCTTCATGGTGAATCGAGCCTCCATGCGCGCGCTTATCGGCACGGCCTGCGTATGGTTGCGCGTGACCGCGCGTTCTCGCTGCGCGTCCAACTCGCTGAGTTTCGTGCGCGCCCGAGCTGGTACGAGCCGTGCTGAGCGAAGCCGCATGCGACTCCTCGCGGCCGTTGCGGCCGCCGCGGTCGTGCCCGCGTGCGGCACGGCCATTGCCTTGTCATATCCGTTAAACGTGCCGTTCTTGCGCGCGCACACCGACGCCGTCGTCGGCACGCGACCGCTCGAAGCGCCCGAGCAAACGACGGTCGCGCAGATCGAAACCGGACCGCTGCGTGTCACCTGCCGCACGACGACGGTCGCGAGGATCGTCGAGACCACGTCGATCGACGGCTTCGACGGAGTCGGCCGCGTGTGGTGCGGCTTCATGGCGATCAGCGAAGGCGCGTTCGCCGCGGCCATCGCAGCCAACATGCACACCGGTGGGATCGTCGCCGGCTCGATCATCGGCGCGGATGCGCTCGGCGCGTTGCTCTACGCCATCCTCGCGAGCCCGGTGTTGAACGAGCACACGCGCACGGGGCCCGGCGTGCCGGAGACCGCGCAGACGTGCGGCGACGCCCTCGTCGTCCGCGTGCGCGAGCTGACGTGGCCGATCGCGCGCGACGGCTCGATCGGCGGCGACGTCAAAGCGCTCGCGGCTGCGATCGCCGGCGGCGATCCGATCGCGGTCGCAGGCAACGGTCTCGAGGCCGCGTGGATCGCCGATGCGGGCGAGCGCTGTTCGGTCGTCGCGCAGTTCGGCCTCGACGATCCGGCCGGCACGTGCACGCCCGCAGCGGCGCCGGTCGCGACGATCGCGACGCCGCACGCGCCGCTCGAGATCAAGATCCGGATCCCGCTGGCGTTCACTCGATCGCGCCGAGATCGCTGACTTACAGCTGCACCGGCGGCGTGGGCTCGCCGGCCTGCGTGCGAAACACCCAGAACCGATTCATCGGGTAGTTCCAGATCAGATAGACCAGCACCGAGACGACCATCTTCGCGGACCAGAAGCGAAAGCCGAGGAACCGTGTGAACGCCCAGAACCCGAGCGTCTGCAGCCCGGTCGAGCCGCCTTGCACCGGCAACACGCGCACGAACTGCCAGCCGAGGTGACCTTCGGCGGCGTCGAACGCCCAGTAGCGATTGATCGTGAAGTTGGTGAGAAAGCCGACGATCGTGCCGAGAAACGCCGACGCCACGTCGTTCGCGTGAACGACCTCGATCAACAGTGTCAACGTTCCGAAGTCGACCGCGGTCGAGAAGATCGACGTGATCACGCTGCGCGGGAACGACTTCATGC
>DASXEF010000742.1:0-7963 GCA_036490255.1 Kofleriaceae bacterium | reverse complement strand
CACGCCGACCGCGGCGTCGTCGAGAATCGGCATCCCTTTCGGGTCGACGCTGCCGAGGCCCATGATCTGGATCCGCTCGCGATCGGTATGCGGGCCGTAGTTTTCCGGACCGTTGATGAGCGACGGCACGATGCGAAACGTCTGCTTCGACGGGCCGAACACGTCGGCGTACCACGCGTCGGGCTTGTCGCGATCGACCGCGCTCGCGTAGCGCTGCTCGACGCCGTGGATGTACGCGGCGTGCGCGTCCCAGAACGCGTCGAGCTTCGCGTCGCGCTCGAGATCTTCGAGCGCCTTCGCCCACGCGTCGGGATCGCCGTTGTTCCAGCGCGGATCCATCGCGCGCAGATCGGCGGTGCGATGCGGATCGTCGAACAAGATCGCGAACGACATCGGCGCGTCGTAGGCGATGCCGGCATCGTGCAGCTTGCGCGTCAGCTCGATCGCCGGGTGATGCGCGAACGGCGCGAGCAGCTTGTCGAGATCGTCGACGTACGCGGTGTGCTCGCTCTGCGTGTACTCGTTCGCGCCGGCGAGGCGCTCGGCCGCCGACACCAGCTCGACGCGGCGATCGACGTGCACGGTCACACCGGCGGCGGCGGTAGTCGACATCGCAGCAATCACGAGCAAAGCGCGCATGTGCCGACATTAGAATAAATGCGCGCCGCCGTACGTAGCTCCCGCTGCCGATGAAGCTCCACGCAGCGATCGCGGCAGTCGTTGCGGCCGCGACGGCATCCGCCGAGCCGGTGGACAAGCCGCCGCACGGCGCGAAGCACGTCACGATCGACTTCGCACGCCGCACGCTGCGCCACGGCGACAAGCGTCACTACACGCTCGCGTGGAACGGCAACACGTACGTCGCCGACAACGGCGCGCACGTCGACGGCGCGTTGATCGATGCACTCTATGCCGGGCTCGTGCCGACGCGCGAGACGCAGGGCGAGCTCGGTTGCAACTCGCACACCGACGACTATCCGCACTTCGCCATCACGATCGACGGCAACGATCCCGTCGAGCTGACGTCGAGCTCGAACTGCGGCGACTACGTGCCGTGGAACATCGAGCGCGGCGGCAAGCAGCTCGTCCAATACGGCGGCGCCGCGTGGCGCGCACTCGCGCCGATCCTCACCGCGGTGGACAGCAGCTGGCGCGTCGAGCCGTGGGAACGCGACGGCGGCGAGGTCTTGCTCGGCCTGTATTCGCCCGCCGACGGTGCATCGTTCGGCGATGCCGAGAAGTGCGCGCACAGCCTCGAGGCCAACGCGCAGCTCAAGCGCTTCTTCGCCGCGCCGATCCGCGTCGAGCAGCTCGGCATCTACTGCGAGCTCGCGACTAGCCCCGACTGCGCGAAGCCGAAGGTGAGCGGCATGCTCGCGTTCGGCGCGATCGATGTCTCGCTCGACCTGACGTGCTCGCAAGCCGGCGTCGCGGCGCCGGTGCAAACCTCGCTCGACCAGTACAAGGCCGCGCTCGGCTTCGTCGCGAGCAAGCCGGTGCGCGCGTTCGCCGCGGCGATGGGCAGCGCGACCGTCCGGCTCAAGTTCGACAACTACTCGTGGAAGCTCGACTCGAACGTCGACGGCATCCCGTCACTGTCGTGGGTGCCCGGCGATCCGACGATCTGGCTGTACGCGATCGACCACGGTGCGCCGAACGACGTGTTCTGGCAGACGCTCGGGATCGATCCGAAGCCGCTGGTCACCTTCAACGGCAGCACGCCGGTGACCGACGAGAAGATCGACTTCGCCGGCAAGATCGTGCGTTAATTAAGCGAGCAGCGCGAGTAGATCGTCGCGCGTGATCGATGCGGCCGCGCCGGCCTCGGAGAGCGCCGCATCGGCGAGCGCGCGCTTCTTCGCCTGCAGCTCCAAGATGCGCTCCTCGACGGTATCGCGCGCGACCATGCGATAGACCATCACCGGCTTGTCCTGACCGATGCGATGCGCGCGATCGGCCGCCTGATCTTCGACCGCCGGGTTCCACCACGGATCGACGAGGAACACGTGATCGGCCGCGGTGAGGTTCAAGCCGGTGCCGCCGGCTTTGAGCGACAGCAGCATCACCGGCGGCCCGGTGTCGGCCTGGAACTGGTTGACGACGCTCGCGCGATCGACGGTCGAGCCGTCGAGCCGCACGAACGGAATCCCGCCGGCGTTCAGGTGCGGCTCGATCAGATCGAGCAGCGATGTCCACTGCGAGAACACGAGCGCTCTGTGCCCGTCGGCGACGGCATCCTCGAGCGCTTCCATCAGCCGCTCGAGCTTCGAGCTGGTCTGCGGGACCTCGCCGGTGCGCATGCCGCCGGGCAACAGCGCCTGATGACACGAGGCCTGGCGCAAGCGCAGCAGCGCTTCGAGCGCGGCGATCACGCCGCCGCCGGATTCGAGCAGCTTGACGATCTCGCGCTGCGTCGCGGCGCGGATCGCGTCGTAGGTGATGCGCTCGGCCTCGTCGAGCTCGACGTACATGATCGAATCGGTGCGCGGCGGTAGATCCTTGGCGACCTCGCGCTTGAGCCGGCGCAGCACGAATGGCCGGATGCGCTCGCGCAGGCGCGCGGCGGCGTCGTTGTCGCCGAGGCCGATCGGCTCGGCCCAGCGCTCGGCGAAATCGGTGCGGCCGCCGAGCAAGCCCGGGTTCGTGAAGTGGAGCTGGCTCCACAATTCGTCGAGGCGATTCTCGACCGGCGTGCCCGACAGCGTCAGCCGCCAGCCGCCTTTGAGCTTGTACGCGGCGCGCGCGACCTGCGAATCCGGGTTCTTGATCGTCTGCGACTCGTCGAGGATGACGGTGTCCCACGGCTGCGCGGCGAGCACGTCGATGTCGTTGCGCAGGATCGGATAGCTCGTGATCGTGAGATCGGCGTTCGGATCCAAGTTGCGGCGCGTGCCGGCGTACGTCGCGACTTTGAGATCGGGCCGGAACTTCGCGACCTCGGCCATCCAGTTGAACAGCACGCTCTTCGGGCACACGACGAGCGTGCGATCGCGGATCGCGGCGAGCGCCTGGATGGTCTTGCCGAGGCCCATGTCGTCGGCGAGCACGCAGCCGAGGCCGGCGTCGTGGCAGAACGACAGCCAGTCGAGCCCGGCTTGCTGATACGGCCGCAATTCGCCGACGAAGCCTTTCGGCGCGTCGATATGCGGGATGCCGGT
The DNA here is from genome assembly GCA_036490255.1 of Kofleriaceae bacterium. GTDB lineage: Bacteria > Myxococcota_A > Polyangia > Haliangiales > Haliangiaceae > JABFXX01. Next base: position 4,805 of record DASXEF010000742.1, on the reverse strand, counting down.
GAAGCCGGCGAGCAACGGGCGCAACCGCTCGAGCTCGGGCGGTGGCGGCTGATCGAGCTCTTCGGCGAGCCGCGCGAGATCGGGCAGCGCGTAGATCGGAACTTTGTGATCGCCGGCGCGCGCCGCGAGCAGATCGGCGAGCCGTTCGCCGTGCGTGTCGAACCATTCCTTCGGCACGCGGCCCCAACCGCCGCCGGTGAGCGGCACGACATCGAGGCCGGCTTGCCACGCGCGCAACGCGGCGCCGACCGACGCGTGCTTGTCGCCGTCGCCGATCAGCTCGACGTCGAGCTTGTTGCCGGTGATCGCGAGCTTGATCTCGAGCGGCGCGAGCTTCGCCGCGCTCGCCGCTTTCGCGTCGGTGCGCAGCCACTGCGATAGGTTTTGCTGCATCGCGAACGCTTCGCGACCGACGAGCTCGACGCGACGCCCCGGCACGAGGTTGAGCGAATCGCGCAGCCGATGCACGAGCCGGCGCTCCGCATCTTCGTCGCGGATCGGCAGCGAGCCCGAGATGTGCACGAGCTGCTTGCCGTCGACGCGCGCGATCGGCGGATCGCCGTACACCAGCGTCGGAAACACCGTGATCTTGTCGCCGTCTTGGCTGACGTCCATCGCGATCCGCGGCTCGGCTTTCTCGCCCATCCGCGGCAAGCCGGTCGCGCGGATCTCGATCGGAATTTTTTGCGCGAGCGTCGGCAGCGTCTTGCCGAGCAGCTCGGGCAACGCCGCGCCCGGCACGTCGAACTGCTGTGGCAGCTTCTCGAGCTTCGCGCCCGACAGATCGATCGCGCCCATCGGCCGCAAGAAGTTTTCGCCGGTGCGCACGACGCCGATCGTCGCCACTTCGCGCACGTCGGGATCGGCTTCGATCCGCACGCGCGCACCGCCGCTGTCGCCGGGCGCATCGTAGACGACCGCGCGCGGAAACACCGGCTCGCCGCTCGTCTTGATCGGATCGCCGCGCCAGCGAACGTCGGGCGCGTCGGCGAGCGCGGCGAGCAGGTGATCGAGCTTGTCACCGCCGATCGGTCGCGACCGCGTGCCGATGACTTGATCGGCGAGCAAGTCCCACTCCTGCGTCGCGATGCCACTCAATTTCGGAACGATCGATCCGTCGAGCGGCTCCGTACCGCCGTCGTGAACCAACTGACGCTCGACGCGCACGCCACCCGCATCCGGCTCGAGCAAGTAGCGCACGGTCGCGAGCTTCTTCGATGGCGTCGGCAGCTGACCGTCGCCCTGCTCGACCGCGAGCACGGCGGCGACGACATGCGAGCACACCGTCTCCTTGCTCGGGCAATCGCATTCCCACTCGTCGTGGTTCGGATTGAGGACCACGTGGCACGGCGTCGCCCGACCGGGGACGCGAACGTCGAGCTCGATCTCGTCGCCAGACTTGCGCATGCTCGTCACGCGTTGCTCGCGGGAGAGCTGCACACCCTGGGTCCAGGTGCGCTCGGTCGCCTCCGCGCGCACGGCATCTCGCAGCACGGCCGGCGATTTACCACGCAAACAACTGCTGCCAAAGCCGTGATAGGGTCCGGCCGCATGGACGGCGACGACGCCGAGGACGTGGCGCTGGTAACGGCGATGGCCGGGGGCGACCGCGGTGCCCTGGCAAAGCTGTACCAGCGGCACTCCGGGATCCTGCTGGGGCTCGCGCTGCGCATCGTCCGCGAGCGCCGGGAAGCCGAGGATCTCCTACACGACGTCTTCCTCGAAGCCTGGCGATCTGCTCGGGATTTCGATCCGAAACGGGGTCGGGTTCGTACGTGGTTGGCCATTCGTATGCGCTCTCGCTGCCTCGACCACCAGAAGTCCGCGCGCGTGTCGCGGAACGCCGGCGACGCCGGTCTCGAGGTCGTTGCCGACGAGCGCGAGCAAGCCTCGCCCGATCACGAGCGCGTGCGCGGCGCCCTCGGCGGCCTCGGTAACGAACAGCGCCGCGTCGTCGAGCTCGCGTATTTCGACGGCCTGTCGTGCAGTGAAATCGCGGCGCGGATCGCGATTCCCATCGGCACCGTGAAGTCGAGATTAGCTGCGGGCCTTCGCGCGTTGCGTGTCAAGATGGGCGGGCAATCGTGACCGTCGAGCAGATCCATGAGCTGCTGCCGCTTCACGCCCTCGAGATGCTCGACGGTGATGAGGCGAAAGCCGTCGAGCGCGCGCTCGCCGCCGATCCGTCGCTCGCCGCCGAGCTCGCGTCGCTGCGCGATGCGGTCTACGCGATTGCCGTCGAGCCGGTCGCGCCGTCGCCGGGGATCGAAGTCGCGCTGATGGCGTCGGTGGGACAAGGTCGCTACGAGCGGTTCGCAGCGCGACTCTCGGAGTTGCTCGATCTCGCGATCGATCCGATTCGCTCGTTGCTCGGCAAGATCGAGCGCGGTTTCCCGCCGCAAGAAGCTCCCGGCGTTTCGCTCATCCACTTCGACGGTGGTCCGGCCTATGCGGCCGCGGACTGCGGCATCGTGCGAGTCGAGCCCGGAAGTATGTTTCCGTGGCACACGCATCTCGGCGAAGAGCACTCGCTGATCCTCGCGGGGCGAATGGTCGACAACGACGGCCGCGAGTACGGCCCCGGCGACGAATACATCGCACAGCACGGCACCTCACACGATCTAGCAACGGTTGGTGACCAGCCCGTCATTTTCGTCGCGCGCGCTTTGAACGGTATCGAGGTTGGCCGGCGCCCTCAGTCCTGACACCATGGCAGCATGGGGTCCGATGCCGGTCTGCGCGTGGTCGGAACGATCCGCACGATCGAGCTGCACACGCTGACGGCTCGGTTCGAGCACGTCACGCCGCGTGAGGTCGCCAAGATCGAGATCGACATCGAGCGCGCGCAAGGCGAAGAGGGCGAAGACCTCGACCTCCAGAACCTCGCCGATCTGACGTTTCAAGGCCCCGCCGAGCTCGTGCCGCGATTCTCCGCCGGCGATCGCGTGCAGATCGAGACCAGCGCCGAGTCGAGCTTGCACATCACCAGCATCAAGCCCGCGCCGCTGAGCTGATCTCTCCAGGTTCCGGCACGCGTTCGCGCCGGGATGTATGCGTTCCACCAACGGTCGATTGTCGTCGCTGCGCGTGGGCACGCGCGTTGCTGAAGAGCCCTGCGATGAGAATCTTCTGGTTGGTAGCGATCGTCGCGGCGTGTAGCAGTCATTCGAGCGGCACGACCGGCGATGCCGCGTCGACGACGGATTCGTCGTCGACGAGCGATGGCGCGACCTGCGGCACGCCGGCGCCCGGCGCGCCGAGCGATCACGTGGTCACGACCAGCGGCAGCGTGCACGGCGCGCTGTCGGCGACGGGCATGTCGTACGTCTATTACGACATCCCGTTCGCGCAGCCGCCGGTCGGCAGCGCGCGCTTCACCGCGCCATCAGTGGCGACGTGCGCGACCGCCGAGATCGACGGCACCACTGAAGGTCCGATCTGCGCGCAGCTCGGCAGCGACGGCACGACCGTCGCCGGCAGCGAAGATTGTCTTCAGCTCAACGTATGGGCGCCGATCTCGGCGACGACGTCGCGGCCGGTGATGGTCTACGTCCACGGCGGCGCGAACGCAGCCGGCTCGGCGACCGATCCGTTGTTCGACGGCAAGGCGCTCGCCGAGAGCTACGGCGTGGTCATCGTGACGATCAACTATCGGCTCGGTCAGCTCGGCTTCTTGGCGAGCACGGCGTTCGCGAGCGAAGGCGTCGGCAACGGCGACTTCGGCTTGCTCGATCAGATCGTCGCGCTGCAGTGGGTGCAGCACAACATCGCCGGCTTCGGCGGCGACGCGAGCAACGTGACCGTGTTCGGCGAATCGGCCGGTGGCCGCGACGTGTGCTCGCTCGTCGCGACGCCGATGGCCGCCGGCTTGTTCCAGCGCGCGATCATGGAGAGCGGCAGCTGCGGCGCACTACCGACGCTCACCGCCGCCGAGGCGACCGGTGCCGCGTACGTCACCGCGGCCGGCTGCGGCGCGACGAGCGACGTCGCGAGCTGCTTGCGCGCACTGCCGCTCGCGACGGCGATCCAGACGAACGCGCCCGATCCGTCGATCCTGGTGTCGACGCTGTATCAGCCCGCGATCGACGGCACGGTGCAGCCGATGCAGCCCGTCACCGCGATCGCCGCGGGCACGCACAACGGCAGCGCGTTCATCATCGGCGCGAACGCCGACGAGACCGGCGCGGCCGTCGGCGCGGTTCCCGACGGCTCTGCGTACGAAGCGCTCGTCGACCAGCAGTTCGGCTCCGCCGACGGCGCGAAAGTGCTCGCGCAGTATCCAGTCGGAAACTACGCGACGCCGCGCGCCGCGTACGTCCAGGTCACGACCGATTCGCGCTTCGTATGCCCGAGCCGCGAGTTCGCGCGTGCCGCGCTCGCCGGCGGGCTCGCGACGTATCGCTACTTGTTCGCGTATGCACCGACGCCGGTCGGCGCCGTCCACGGCATCGAGCTGCCATTCGTGTTCGGAAACTTCGGCGCGATCACCGGCGCGAACGGCGCATATCAACCGACCGCGACCGATCTCGCCGTGTCGAGCGCGATCCAGGCCGATTGGGTCTCGTTCGCGACCGGCGGTGCACCGACGGGAACGCCCGCGTGGCCGCTGTACACGTCGGCCGATCCCGCGCGCGAGTACGACGCGACGCCGACCGTCATCACCGGAGTTCGCACGGCGAACTGCGACTTCTGGCAGACCCTCGAATAGGGACGTAGTCCATTAACGCAACTTCGATCGCGCAACCTCTCGTGATCGTTCGGTGCGCGAGGGACGGACTAAAGCGAGCAAGCTTCTTGGCGCCCAT
>DASXEF010000692.1:0-6566 GCA_036490255.1 Kofleriaceae bacterium | reverse complement strand
CGTCGACATCCTCGACACCGGCGACTTCTACAGTATGGGCAAGAACGAGATGCTGATCGGCCGCGCGCTCGCCGGCGGCAAGCGCGACAAGGCGATCTTGAGCGTCAAGTACGGCGGCTTGCGTGGCCCCGACGGCGCGCTGCTCGGTTACGACGCGAGCCCGATCGCGACGAAGAGCGCGCTCGCGTACAGCTTGTCGCGGCTCGGCGTCGATTACATCGACATCTATCGGCCGGCGCGGCTCGACCCGAACGTGCCGATCGAAGACACGATCGGCGCGATCGCCGATCTGGTGAAAGCGGGCTACGTCCGCTACATCAGCCTCTCCGAGGTGGGCCCCGAAACGATCCGGCGCGCCGCGAAGGTCCATCCGATCTGCGATCTGCAGATCGAGTACTCGCTGATGTCGCGCAGCCCCGAGGATGCGGTGATCCCGGCGCTCGCCGAGCTCGGCATCGCGATGACCGCGTACGGCGTGCTGTCGCGCGGGTTGCTCGCCGGCAGCAAGCCCGGCTCGGGCGATCTGCGCGCGCACATGCCGCGATTCGCCGGCGCGAACGGCGAAAAGAACCAGCAGCTCGTCGCCGCGCTCGCGGAGCTTGCCGCCGCGAAACGGGTCACGCCGGCGCAGCTGGCGATCGCGTGGGTGCGCGCGAAAAGCGCCGCGCAAGCCGTGACGATCGTGCCGACGATGGGCGCGCGCACGCGCAAGCAGCTCGACGACGCGCTCGCCGGCCTCGACGTGGCTCTCGATGCGGCCGACATCGCCGCGCTCGAACGCGCCGTGCCCGCCAGCGCGGTCGCCGGCACGCGCTATCCGGCGCCGGCAATGGCGCAGCTCGACAGCGAAAAACGCTAGCAGTTGCGCGGTCGCGACCGGCGGCGCATGACTAAGGGCGATGGCGACGCGGCTGCTTCGGATCGTGAGCTGGGTGATCGTCAAGGCGCTCTACGCGGGCTGGGTCGCGCTGATGATCGCCGTCCCGCTGTTCGGGTTCTGGCTCGCATCGTCGCTCGCGGCGTTCGACAACGCGCCGATGTGGCTGGCGCTCGTCGTCGGTCTGCTGCTGTTCCCGATCGCGCCGGTCGGTTGGGAGCTGTTTGCGATGTGGCGCGCGAGCAAGCGCGAGTCGCCGCGCAAGCCGTATTTGACCGGGCTCGACCGGCTCGTGTTGCGCACGCTGATCGTCAACGCCGCGTTTCTCGGCGTCGTGATGTGGCGCGCACCGCACACCGCGACGCGCGCGCTCGCCGTGCGTGGCGATTGGATCCTCGACGGCCACGACGGCCCGTATGCGAGCCAGGCACGCGACACCCTGCTCGCGTTCGCCGATTACCTCGAGCATCGCTGGCCCGAAACGACGGCGCGCGACACGACGTACGGCACGAGCACGGAGCCGCCGCCACCACCGCCGCCGGATCAGCGCACGATCGTCGACTTCGCGAAGCCGATTCCGCCGAAAGATCCGAACGGCTGGCCGCAGCGCGCGGAGCCCGACGCGATCGTCACGGCGATCCCCGATTCCGCGCAAACCAGCGTCGAAGCGGTCGGCAAGTTCTTCGCCGAGCGGATCAGCGACAAGCGCATGCTCGTCAAAGCGCTGCACGACTACGTCGTGTTGCGCCTGCACTACGACATTCCGACGTCGGAGCTCACCGGCGATGCCGAGTTGTCGCGACCGTCGCAGCAACCCGACGACGTGTTCGCCGCGCGCACGGGTGTGTGCGAAGGCTACGCGCGGCTCATGCAGGCGCTCGGCAAGGCGGCTGGGCTCGACGTCGCGTACATCACCGGCGTGATCCGCGACGCGCGCCGCAACTCCGGCGACGCGACGACCGACGATGCGATCCGCGCGTCGCTCATGGGCAACTTGCACGCGTGGAACGCAGTGAAGATCGACGGCCAGTGGCTGCTGATCGACGCGACGTGGGACGACCCGGTCGATCGCGACGGCGGCGGTACCGAGACGCTGCGCGAGACCTATCTGTTCACGCCGCCGCAGCTGTTCGCGCTCGATCACCATCCGACCGACGACGCCTGGCAGCTGCTCGCGAAGCCGATGAGCATCGGCGAATTCGCGCGCCAGCCGCTGATGCGACCGGAAGCCGGTGTGCTCGGACTCGTGCTCGAAGAGCCGATGCGATCGCAGGTCACCGCCGAGCACGGCGGCGTCGAGATCGTCTTCGGCAATCCATGGGGAGCCGAGGTCACCGCCGAGGTCGTCGGCAGCGCCGAGCCCTGCGGTCGCAGCACGGACGTGCGCGTCGATCTCACGTGCGCGGTGCCGCCCGGCCAGCACGAGATCCGCGTCTTCGGCGCGAAAGATCCCGCCGCGACCCAGCTCGACTACGTCGGCTCGATCATGGTCAACGAGCGCTGACGCGCGCTACGGCATCGCTTTGGCCGCGGCCGCTTTGCGACCGGGCTTCGACATCGCCGCGCGCGCCTTCACGCCGCGAACCTTGTTCTTCACCGCCGCGGCGACCTTGCCGGCCGCTTTCTGCACCGAGCCTTCGGCTTGGCGCAGCTTGTCGCCGGTGACCTTGCCTTCGATTTCCTTCAGCTTGCCTTTGATCTTGTTTCCAGTTGCGCTCATGCACGAATGCATTGCAGTGCGCGTGCCACTACGTGCTGCGCTTCAGCGACGCGAGCACCTCATCGATCACGCCGTACGTCTTCGCCTCGGCGGCGGTCATGAAGTTGTCTCGATCGGTATCGCGCGCGACCTTGTCGACGGGCTGGCCGGTGTGCTTCGCGAACAGCGCGTTGATCTCGTCGCGAGCGCGTAACACCTCGCGCGCGTGGATCTCGATGTCGGCCGCCTGGCCGCGAAATCCTCCGAGCGGCTGATGGATCATCACGCTCGCGTGTGGCAACGCCGAGCGCTTGCCGGGCGCACCGGCCGCGAGCAAGAAGCTGCCCATCGACGCCGCTTGACCGATGCACACGGTCGCGACGTCGCAGTGCAGAAACTGCATCGTGTCGTAGATCGACAAGCCGGCGACGACATCGCCGCCGGGCGAGTTGATGTAGAGCATGATGTCTTTGCCCGGGTCCTCGGAATCGAGGAACAACAGCTGCGCGATCACGACGTTCGCGAGCGCGGCATCGATCTCGCTGCCGAGAAACACGACGCGGTCCTTGAGCAGGCGCGAGAACAGATCCCAGCCGCGCTCGCCGCGATGTGTCTGCTCGACGACGGTCGGCACGAGGTCCATTCGAATATTCGGCGAATATTTCATCGCCGGTCCTTGCCGCCGGGCGCATCCGGCGTCGATAGCCACGCGACCAGCGCCTCTCGCGAGAACCGCCAGACCGGGCCGAGCTTCCTGCCGGGCAGCTTGCCGCCGTCGGCCAGCTCGATGACATTTTTCTCGTCGATCTGCAGGAACTGGCCGGCCTGCTCGGCGTTCATGATCTCCGGGAACTCGTACGGCTGAAAGGAATACGAGCCGACCGTCGGCGAGCCCGGATGCACGAACATCGGCCGATTGGGCAGCGCGCCGAGCTCGTCCAGGCCTCGCCGCGTATCGGGATCGACATATTTCGTGACCAAACCGGCCACGAGGTCTTTCTTGGCGATCCCGAGAGCGGCTGCGGCGCGATGCAGTTTGTCGACGGCGTTGCTGGGTAACTTCACGTACAACGGCGTCTCGAGCGGAGGCTTGCGCGGCATTGCTCAAGAATATCCGAAGATATTCTGATGTCAACGCGCGGCTAAACCCTCGGCGAACTGCGGCAGGCCGATGAAATCGGGCAGTCGCGTCAACGAGCCGTCGCTCGCGATCGCGTACGTGCTGATCGCACGGTCGATCGAATCGAGCACGTAGAGGAACTTACCGTCGGCGCTGGTCGCGGCATCGAGCGGCTTCTCCGCGGTCGACGCGGCGATGCCGGAGCTCGCGATCAGCGAGATCGTGCCATCGGCGGCGACGGTGTAGCCGGTGATCGTGTCGCTGCCGGCGTTGATCGCCCAGCCCCAGTTGCCGGCGGTGGCCATCCAGCACGGCGCCGCTTGGTGCGTGCTCGCCGACGTGGTCGCGGCGGTCAGCGCGCCCGTGCTCGAGACCGCGTACGAGCTGACCGCGCCGGCCGCTTCGGTCACGAGCAGCGTGTTACCGCTGAACGCGAAGCCGTACGGCGTCGCCGTCGAGCCGCCCGCGGCAGTCTGCGGTTGCGGACCGGTCGCGACGCCGCCGCTGCCGATCTCGTAGGTATCGAGCTTGCCGGTGCCCTTTTCGGTCGCGACGAGGTGCTTGCCGTCGGGCGTGAAGCTGATCTGCGCGACGGCAGCGGATGCCGCGACGGTCGTGCTGAGCGCGAGCGAGACCGAGCTCGACGTCAGGCCGGCCGACGTCACGTTGAAGCCGGCGATGTTCGGCGCGTGGGTCGCGTCGCCGGCGTTGAGCACGTACACGACGTCGTTCGCTTCGGTGACGCTGACCGGCATCGTGCCGCCCGATGCGACCGCGCCGACGAGCGTGAGGCTGCCGTCGGTCTCGATCTGCAGCATCGACACCGTGCTGTTGCCGGCGTTGACCGCAAAGACTTCGTCCGCGGCCGCGTCGAGAAAGATCGCGCCTTGATCGGACAGGCTCGCCGCGGTTCCGGTGCCGCCGGTGGCGAACGCCCACGGTTCGGCGAGCGAGCCATCGGCGCGGCGGCCGAGCGCCCAGACTTCGTTGTGTGCCGAATCATTTGACGTCAAATAGACGGCGCCGACGATGGCGTCGTCGCTGCCGGTCGCATTCGAGCCGGCGGGGCCCTGTGGACCTTCGGCTCCAGCAGAGCCGGTGTCGCCGGCCGGACCTTCGGGGCCTCCTGCGCCGGTGCAGGCGGCGAAACACGAGAACAATGCGGTGATAAGCAAACGCGAACGAAGCATGTGACCTCCGATGTGGTGCGCCGTCTACGCGGCCACCACCTCGCGGTTACACGCCGCGCAGCGTTCGATCGAGCGCGTCGAGATCGACGGGTTTGATGAAGTGCTTTTCGAACCCGAGCTCGGCAGATCGCCTCGGCTCCGCGGTGCCGCTCACGGCGATGAAACGCGTGACGCCGATCTTTTCGAGCCGCGATTTGAGCTCGTAGCCGTCGACGACGGGCAGGCCGATGTCGAGCAGTGCGACGTCGGGCAGCGTCGCTCTCGCGGCGAGCAAGGCCGTCGGTGCGTCGTGGCCGACGGCGACGTGATGACCGCGCAGCTCGAGGCCGGTCTTGAGCGTGATCGCGAAATCGGAGTTGTCGTCGACCAACAACAGGTGCACGGCGCGTTTCATTATATACGGCGTGCGGCGGTCCGGAACGTTGCGACATGTTGGCGCCGCTCACGATCGCACCTGGGTTATTCTGGGACGTAGGGGGAACTATGAGGCAGGTACTGTGCGCGCTTTTGGCGCTGACGTTTGCGAGCTCGGTTGCGTACGCCGATGGCGACATGTTGTGGGCCGATCCGAAGACGGCGTTTTCGGCGTGGACGCCGATCAATCAATGGCTGGTGCGGTCCCAGTCCGATCCGCGCTACCAGTACGGCTACGCGACGAACGCGGGGTCGATCGCGTTGGCCGACGAGCTCGGCGATCGCTTGAGCGAGCTCGGCCGCGTCTCGCTGATCGAAGGCTGCTTCGAGTACACGACGGACATCTCCAACGGCCTGATCAGCTGGGCGATCTGCGGTGAAGACGTCAAGGCGGTCGACCTCAAGAAGCTCGAGGCCGAGCTCGACGCCGGTGGCATCTCGCCGAAGGCGCATGCCGAGGTCCTCAGGCGCGTGCACGAGATCGTCGACGGTGCTCGCAAGATCGTCGACGAGATCGACAACGCCAACGAGCCGGGTGCCGCGCAGCTCACGAAGCTCGTCGCCGCGGCGAAGACCGAGTGGGCCGATTATCTTGCCAAGCACAAGGCCGACTTCGATCGCTATCTCGCGCTCAAAGACGGCGTTCGCTCCGGCAAGACCAACGATCCGGCGTTCACGGGTTGCTACGAGGCGACGCAACCGGCGTTCGCGAAGCTCGTCAAAGCTGCGAAGCTCAAGAGCGTGAACGGCGATCCCATGCCGGGCTTCGTCTCGCAGCTGATCGGCTCGACCGAGGGCTACATCACGACCGTGAGCTACGCGGCATGCGCGTGGAGCATTCACGAATCCGGCGAGGCGATCTACGTCGCGGCCGCGAACGGTCCGGGCGGTCAAGTGCGCGCGGGCTGGCGCTCGATCGCGCTCGCGAAGCTGCTCGACCCGACGCTCAAGCCGAAGTTCGCGCAACGGTCGCTGAGGCTCAACCCGAACAGCACGACGTGGCAGGGCGGCACGCAGCTGTCCGGCGTCAACGACATCCGCAAGATCATGACGCCGAGCCACGGCGTGATCGCCGCGTTGAAGGTGAAAGGCGACGTCACCGGCATCGTGTTCAAGGGCAACCAGGTCGAAGAGTGCTTGCAGTGGCAAGAGACCAACCGCGTCTCGCAGGTCAATAACGGCAACGTCAGCTACGAGAAGGTTTGCAAGAAGCGCGGGATGGTCGCGAACCAGACCACCGCCGTCGAGGTGCCGTCGAAGTATCTG
>DASXEF010000688.1:0-7451 GCA_036490255.1 Kofleriaceae bacterium | reverse complement strand
AGCGGGCCGCCGGTGGTGCCGACCGAGCACCCCGAGAACAACCCGAACGGCGTCGCGCGGCCCATCATCCGGCACGCGTAGCGCACGAGCGCGCGCTCCGCTTTGATCGTGCGCTCGCTCGCCGGCTCGCTCAGCCAGCGATCGATGTCGGCGTCGAGCGACGGCGACGCCAGGAACAGCGCCTCGCGCACCTCGGGTCGGGCGACGATCGCGCGCAACCGCTCGCGCGCCGCATCGCCGGCACCGCTCAGCGCGGCGAGCTCGTCGAACGGCAGCAACGGCGTGCGCAGCACGAAGAACCCGACCGGAGCGAACGCCACACCGCAAGGCTACTGCAACTCCGAGCGTCGCCGCCGCCGGGCGCGCATCGGATGACTTTTCGCGGGGGCCGATACCACGCGCGTACTCGGCTATAAGTAGTCGTGCTCAGGCTGACAGCTCTCGCCATGATCGCGGCCGCGTGTGGAGCGCCGCCACCGCCAACGCTACCCGTATCGCCGCCAACGCCAGCGACGACGACGCCACCGCCACCGGCTCCACCCGCGCCGGCAGCGCAACGCTTTGCAAACGTCGATCTCGGCTATCGCTTCGACGATCCGGATCGCAAAGCGAAGCTCACCGCCGCCGCGCAGCAGCTCGACGCCGCCATCGCCGACGAAATGACGCGCGAGCACGTGCCGGGGCTCGCGCTCGGCATCGTCGTCGACGGCGAGCTCGTGTTCGCGAAGGGCTACGGCGTTGCCGACGTCGATGCGAAGACGCCGCCCGATCTCGATACCGCGTATCGGCTCGGTTCGCTGACCAAGTCGTTCACGGCGGTGTCGGTGCTCGCCCTGCGCGACGACGGCGTGCTGACGCTCGACGATCCGCTCGTGCGCTGGGTCCCGGCAGCCGCCGGCATCGTGTATCCGACGCGCGACGCCGCGCCGATCACGCTGCGCCAGTTGCTCACGCACACGTCGGGCTTACCGCGCGAATACGATCGCGCGAAGACGACGACCGAAGCCGAAGTGCTGGCCCAGCTCGACGGCCTCGCGCTCGAGAGCCCGCCCGGCCAGACGTTCTCGTATTCGAACCTCGGCTACGTGATGCTGGGCATGGTGGTCGCGCACGCGTCGCACCTGACGTTCCGAGACTTCGTCACGAAGCGGATCTTCGAGCCGCTCGGCATGACCGCGTCTGCGTTCGATTCGACGCCGAAGCTCGCGCCCGCGTACGAGGAGAACAACCGCACGCGCGACAAGCTGTCCGAGTACCGGCTCGCGGTCGGCGCCGGCGGCATCGTGTCGACGGTGCGTGACCTCGCCCGCTACGTCGCGTTCGAGCTCGCGGCCTATCCGCCGCGCAGCGACGCCGAGACCGGGCCGATCCGCCGCGCGAGCGTTCGCGAATCCCACGCGACCGGCTTCGCGAACGGCGCGCGCGTGACCCGTCGCGACGGCAAGCTCGCGCTCGACGCAACGAGCTACGGCTTCGGCTGGTCGGCGCATCGAACCTGCGACGGGAACGATCTCGTCGAGCACAACGGCGGCATCGACAGCTATCGCACCGCGATCGCATTGCTCGTCGATCACGGCGTCGGCGTGATCGTGATGACGAACTTCGGCAACGCCAACACCGATCGGCTCACCGAGCGCGTGATCGCCGAGCTGCGCGCGTCGGGCGCGTTGAAGCCATACGTCGCGCATCCGCCGCTCGCGCCCGAATTCGACGCGGCGATGAAGCGCTTCCTCGTCGCGTACAACGCGCCGAGCGACGCGGCGCTGCGCGACATGCTCGCGCGCGAGCCAGGCCCGCGCGAGCTCGACGAGCTGACGAGCTACAACAAGCTGCACGGCACGTGCTCGAGCTTCACGCTCGCCCACGCCAAGACGCCGACCGACGCGAGTTTCGCGCTGACCTGCGAGCGCGGTCGCTTCGAGGTCCAAGCGCGGCTCGGGCACGACAAGCTCGCCGGGTTTTCCGGAATCTCGCGCGGCGTCGACGTGCCGCCGGCGGTGAAGAAGCTCGCGGTCGATGCGCTGTCGCTGATCGACAAATGGAGCGACGGCGTGTTCGCGCGCACGTTCGCCGATCCGAAAGGCGCGCCGGTGATCAAAGACGGCAGCGCGCGACTGCACGCCGCGCTGGGCAGCTGCCGCATCGCCGAGCTGATGCAGGAAACCCAGGGCTGGGGCATCGACGCGACGTGCGATCGCGGCACGGCGCACTTCTACTTCGAGGAGAAGGCGTCGAAGCTGACGAGCTTCTTGATCACGCACGCCGACGGCGTGTCGTCGTGCACCGCCGACTAGAGCTTCGGGAGCGGAAGCGGCGCACAGTCCTTCGCATTCTTCGCGAGGTATTGCCGGCGGCGCGGCGGATCCTGACCGTTCAACGGCCAGCGCGGCGTATCGTCGATCGGCGACGGCGTGTCGGCACAACGCTCGTGGCCGGTCGTGATCTGCTCGTCGATCGGACGCGCTCGCATCGCCGTGTCGTCGACATCGGCGCGCCCCGGGCCTGATCTCACGATCGGCGCCGGGTGCTGCGGTGCGGGTGTGCGTGCCGGCTGGCACGCGGCGACGACGACGACGATCGCAAGCAGCTTCGACATCGGCGCGACGCTATCACTGCTGCGTACCGGCGTGTACCGGCGGCATACTAACCGCGATGCGAATCGCCAGCCTCGTGTTTGCCGCCGTGCTCGTCGCGCTCGGGATCGCGACGCTCGTCGATCACGACTACCTGCCGATCTGGCTCTTGCCCGACGACGCGCCGGCGCACGACGCGCTCGTCTATCTATGCACCACGGTTTCGATCGGCTGCGGCGTCGGCCTCGCGTGGCCGCGCACCACGCGGATCGCCGCGCGCGTGTGGTTCGGCTTCGTGACCGTGTGGACGCTGGGCTTTCCGGTGCGCCTGATGCTGCACACGCCCGGCGATCTCGGCGCGTGGTACGGCGTCGCCGAGCCGGCCGTGCTCGTCGCGGCCGCGTGGATCCTCGCGACGTCGCGCGGCATCGTCGTCGCACGCGCGATCTACGGGCTCGCGCTGATCCCGTTCGGGCTCGGTCACTTCGTCTATCTCGAGCGCACCGAGTCGTTGGTGCCGGGCTGGTTGCCGGCGCATCACGCGCTCGCGTTGGTCACCGGCGCCGCGTTCTTCGCGGCCGCGCTCGCGATCGTCACCGGTGTGATGGCGCGGCTCGCCGCGGGGTTGTCGGCGCTGCAGCTCGCGCTGTTCACGGTGCTCGTGTGGATCACGCTGCGGTTTTCGCGGCCGCTCAACCCGTTCGAGTGGAACGAGGTCGGCGCGTCGATCGCGCTCGCCGTCGCCGGCTGGATCGTCACCGAGTCGTACCGCGACGTGCCGTGGCTCGGCCTGGCGTGGCGGCGAGCGCGGTCCTGAGCCAGCGACGCACCGCCGCGTCGACGTCGCGCGCGTCGGTCAAGTGGACGAAGTACGCGGTGTGCGCGCCCCAACGCACCGTGCGCGCGATGCGATCGTCGTCGATGACCTCAGGCGAGATGAACGAGACATCGAGCCAGCGCGGCTTCGGTCGCAGCTCGACGATCGTCCGCTCGCGCTTGATCAACACGCCGACGCCGACCGCTTCGATGACGACGCCCCGCGCACGCGTCGCGATCCGCAGCACGGCTTCGGCGGCGCGGCGCTGCCCGGGCGTGCGCTCGTCGAGCCACACCGGCAGCGGCATCGCAGGCGCGCACACATGGGCGCGGCGACGTGCGAACTCGCGATCGCACGCGGGGCATGTCCAGGTCACGATGGACGCAGCTGCGCGAGCGCGCGCAAGAAGTTGCCGCCGAGGATCTTGTGAATTCGCTCGGCGGACCAACCGCGCGCGAGCATGTGCTCGACGAGGCGCGGCAGCTCGAGACACGTCGGCATGTCGCGCGGCGTGAAGATCGCGCCGTCCCAGTCGCTGCCGAGCGCGACGTGGTCGTCGCCGATCGTATCGACGACGTGCGCCATGTGCCGCACGATCGATTCGCATTTGCCGCCGAGGTATCGATCGCCCAGAAAGCTCGACTGATAGATGATGCCGACCACGCCGCCGGTGTCGGCGACGGCGCGCAGCTGATCGTCGTCGACGTTGCGCCAATGCGGCGTCACGCCGGTCACGCCGGTATGGCTGACGAGCAGCGGCAAGCTCGGGTCGTGCGCGGCGACCGCGTCCCAGAATCCGACGCGGTTGATATGCGCGAGATCGACGAAGACGCGCGCCGCATCGAGCTGTTCGACGTAATGCGCGCCACGCGCGGTGAGCTTGCCGGTACCGTTACCGCGCCGCGCGCCCGCCGACGGTGCGCTCGTCGTGCCGAGCGCCGACGTGCTGAGGTGAACCAGCGTGACGCGCAGCAAGTAGCCGTCGCAGTGCGCGAGTGCTGCCTCCAGCGCGTGATCGGCGTCGAGCGCGTTGCCGCCTTGAATGCCGATGAAGGCGGCGTGCTTGTCGGCCGCGCGTGCCGCGCGATAATCGGCGGCGTTGCGGCACAGCGCGACGTCGTCGCGGTTGCGCTCGAAGATCCCGCGCAGCTCGGAGAAGTTGTGCAGGAACGTCGCAGCGCGCGATTTCGCGCGACGCAGCGGGTTCGTCGTGATCGACCACACCGCGCCGCCGACGCGCGCTTCGCGAATTCGCGGCAGATCGACTTGCGAGTAGACGTTGGCGCCGAACAGGCCGTGACCGTGACGCTCGTCGAGCCGATAGCCCCACGACCGCGTCCAGATGAACGAGTCGACGTGCAAGTCGATCACGTCGGCGGCGAGGTAGATCTCGATCGCCCCGCGCGAGATGCCGAGCTGCGCGGCCCACGCCGCCGGATCGCGCCGATGATCGAGAACGTCGAGCACGGCGTACCGTATCATCGCCGCGTGGATGATCGATGGTCGCGCTACAAGCGCGCGCTCGCCAGCGAACGGTTGCCGGCGGCGCTGATCGATCTCGACGCGCTCGAAGCCAACGCGGCACGGCTGTTCGCGCCGATCGCGCGGGCGGGCAAACGCGCGCGGCTCGCGACGAAGTCGCTGCGTTGCCCTGCCCTCGCCGCGAAGCTGGCGCAGCTCGGCGACGCGATCGGCTATCTGACGTACACCGCCGCCGAAACCGAATTCTACGCACGCGCCGGCGTGCGCGACCTCTTGCTCGCGTATCCGACGGTGCAGCCGCACGATGCCGCGGCGATCGCGCGCGCGAATGCCGTCGCCACCGCGGCGATCGTCGTCGACGATGCAGCGCAGCTCGGCGTGCTCGCGCAGGCGGCGCGCGATGCGGCCACGCGCATCCCGATCGTGATCGACGTCGACATGAGCTGGCGGCCGCTGGGCGTGCACGTCGGCGTGCGGCGCAGCCCGTTGCGCGAGCCGGACGAGGTCATCGCGCTCGCGCACCAGCTCGCCGAGCCACTCTACTTCCACGGCATCCTCGGCTACGAGGCGCAGATCGCCGGGCTCTCCGATCGCAACCCGGTCATCCGCGCGCTCAAGCGCGGCAGCGAGCCGGCGGTGATCGAAACGCGCGCGCGTGTGATCGACGCGCTGCGAGCAGCGGGGCTATCATCGGCGATCGTCAACGGCGGCGGCACCGGCTCGGTCGACTGGTCGAGCACGGATCCGGCGTTGACCGAGGTCGCGGTCGGCTCCGGCTTCGTGTGCAGCCACTTGTTCGACGACTATCGCGGACTCGAGCTATCGCCGGCGATCGCGTTCGCGCTGCAAGTCGTGCGCAAGCCGGCGCCGACGATCGCGACGTGCCTCGGCGGTGGGTGGATCGCATCGGGCGCGGCCGGCGCGGATCGACTGCCGATTCCGACCTGGCCGCACGGCTGTGCACTGATCCGCGGCGAAGGTGCCGGCGAGGTGCAAACGCCGGTCGTCGTGCCGCACGACATCGCGCTCGGCGACCCGATCTTCTTCCGCCCGGCGAAGGCCGGCGAGCTCGCCGAGCACGTCGCGGAGTATTTGTTCGTGCGCGGCGACCGCATCGTCGAGCGCGCGCCGACGTATCGCGGCCTCGGCCACGTGTTCTTGGGTTAAGCGTCAGACGGCCAGCGATCCGCGGTACCGGGCCAACTTGCCAACCCGATCAACCCCACGTCTGATCACGGAAACTGCGCGTCGCTGTTCAAACGAACGCGCTTGAAGATTCGGGCTCGGGCTCGACGGAAGCGATCACGGACACGGCGCGTCGCGGCTCGCATCGATCGGCACCGTCGCCGTGCCGGTCGCGAGCCAGCTCGCGAGGAAGCACTGGTACTCGTGCTTCGGCGGATCCTCTTGGAACATCACTTCGTGGCCGTCTTCGATGCCGTCCTCGAGGTGCTGCGTGACGACGTTCGAGCTCGCGGGCAGCGTCACCATCGCGTGACCGTCGAGCGGCAGCATCGCGCCTAGCGTGAGCTGGCCGGCGAGCCGCGGATCGGCCTCGGTATCGATCTCCGGGCCCGCGAGATCGAGGCCGATCGACATGCTCGTCGTGTTCGCGATGCGCGGCAGGATGTAGTCGTCGACGATGCCCTGGATCATCAGCACGTGACGCGGCGACGCCGGCGGCTCGGCGACGATCGCGCGATCGTACGGCGCCGGATCGGCGGACTCGAGCGCCCACTGCGACATCGTCATCATCGGATTGTCGGCGAGCAGGCTGTCGACGTGCAGCAGCGCGACGACGACCGGATACGGCGGCGTCGGTTGCTGCTTGTAGATGATGTTCTCGATGAAGCTGCCGCCCGCGCCCGACAAGATCAACGCGCCGAACAGCGGCTCGAACGCCGCGGCGAGCGGCTCGATCCACGACCCCATCGAATGGCCCATCAGCGCGACGTGCGCGGCATCGAACGTCGAGGTCGGGCTCGCCCCGGTGCAATCACTGGTATCGATCGAGAGCTGCACGCCGGCGTGCGCGATCACGTCGAGCTCGACCGCGGATTCGCGCAGGTTGTCGCGCATCGCGCCGAGGTTCTGGACGTTGAAGATCGTGAAGTCCTCGTCGGCGTCGGTCGTGTTGCGTAGCCCGCCGAGCGGACCGTCGACTTCGATGCCGGCGAAGCCAGCGCGCGCGAGATAGCGCGCCGGGCCTTCACCGGGCTCGATCGCCGGCAAGTTGGGTCCGGGCTGCTGGCCGCGATCGACGAGCGGCCGATCGCCACCCGCGCCGGTGCGAATGAACACGACGAGCGGATAGCCGGTCGCCGGCGCCGGCGTGCGCGGGATCGTGACGACGAGGTTCGCGTCCTCGCTGCGCTGAAAGATCGGCTGCCCGCTCGCATCGAGCTGCCACGTGCCACCGGCGTCGGTGAACGGCGGCGTGCCCGACTGCCAGTCCGGCATCGGGATCGTCGTGTGATAGACGCAGAAGTCGGTGAAATCTTCGCCGGTGTTCGCGAACGGCGCGTCGATCACCGGCAGCGGTCGTGCGAGCGCGGCCTGGCGCACGACGCCGAGCAGCG
>DASXEF010000672.1:0-2701 GCA_036490255.1 Kofleriaceae bacterium | reverse complement strand
GTGCGCGATGGGCCTGACGTTCGAGCACGCGAACCTCGACTTCGCCGGCGACTATGCAGCGGCCGCGCGCGCGTGCGGCGACGTCGCGACCGCCGAAGCGCTCGAGCGCGTTCACGCCGACGAGATCGGCCACGTGCACTTCGCCTGGGTCTGGATGAACCGGTTCGCGCCGGGCGACCCGTGGCAGACGTATCTCGCACACGTCACGCCGCCGCTCGGCCCGCATCGCGCGCGCGGGGCGCGCCTCGATCGCGATGCGCGAAAACAAGCCGGCATCACCGATCAGTTCATCGCCGAGCTCGAGGCGATCTCACCTAAACGCCCGAGCGGGGAGCCGCGCTGATGCTGTTCACGATCGATGCGAACCTCGATGCCGAAGCGCGCTGGTCGGGTCGCGCGTTGCCCGCGCGCGTCGCCGAGCGCGTCAGTCCGTTCGCGGCGCTGCTCGGCGCGCTGTCCCCACCCGACGCCGAGGTCGAAGTCTGGGCGCCCGCCGCCGTCGACGCGGCGCGCATCCACATTCCCGACGTCGAGCTCAAGATGCGAGTCGGCTCGCCGAAATCGGCCGATCTGACGTGGGCGGTGCCCGAGGCCAAGCCCGTCAACGATCGCCGCTTCGCGCTCGCGCTCGCGCGCAAGCTCGGCTGCGCGCTACCCGGCGCGCAGGTGATTCGCGATCCGAGCGAGCTCGCCCAAGCCGGACCGTGGGTCGCGAAGGCGCCGTGGACGACCGCCGGTCGCGACCGCTGCTTTACCGCCGACGAGCTGGCACCGCTGCTCGCACAGCACGGCGAGCTCGTCGTCGAGCCGTGGCTGCCGCGCGTGCTCGACGTCGCGCTGTGCGCCGATACCGAGGTCGGCATGCTGCCGCCGCATCGCCTGCTGACCAGCGAACAAGGCACGTTTCGCGGCATCGAGCTCGCCGTGCAGCTCGCGCCCGAGCACATGCGCGAGCTCGTGCGGGTCGCGCGTGCGGTGCGCGAGGCGCTGGTCGCCGCCGGGTATCGCGGTCCGTACGGCATCGACGCGTTCGTTCGCGCCGACGGCGGGTTTCATCCGCTGTGCGAGATCAACGCGCGGATGACGTTCGGCCACGTCGCGCACGCGCTCGGCGATCGGCTGGGCGCGCAAACGCTCGGGCTCGGGACTCAGGCGCCCGACGGTGCCGTCGTGCTCGTCGACGGCGCCGCCTGGATCACCTGAGCGAACAGCCAGACCGAGCCGATCACGGCGAGGTTGACGAAGTTGCCGCCCCACGCCGTGTGATCGCGCGGCGCCGCGATCACGATCGGGATCAGCGACAGCAATGTGAACACTGTAAACATGAGCGCGAGCAGCTTCGCGGCGACCACGTCGAGCTTGCCGGTCGCGAACGCGAGACCGGCGGCGACGAAACAAATCCCGGTGACGATCGACCACGTCTCGCCCGACAGCGGCATCCACGTCGGGATCATCGTCGCGACATCGGCCGGGCTCGCCAGGTGCTCGAGCCCGAACATCGTCGTCACGAACGCCATCACGTAGCGCACGCGCGGCTTGCCGAGCACGATCAACGCGCCCGCGATCGGCACGAGATCGACGCACGGTCCGGTCACGAGCCCGACGTAGAGCCGCCAGCTGTGGCCGTAGAGCCGCGGCACGGTCCACAGCCGCGGGATCCAGAACGCGGCGAACACCGCGTAGATGATCGCGAGCGCGAGCGCCCCGGCGCGGCGACTGCGCGGCAGCTGGATCGCGATTCCACCGGCGATCAGCCAGATCCCGACGATCCACGCGATCACGTGAATGCCCGGAATGTGATCGCTGATCGCTTGGATCGGCTGATGCGCCGCTTCGAGCTCGCCGTAGATCAGATCCAACACGCCCGCCGCTGCACTGCCGACGCCCAACAAAACGATTCCGCGCTTCACAGCTACACTCTACGCATGGAAGCCGTCGTCCTCGCGTGTCGCACCGCGCTCGCGCGCCCTGGTACGGTCATCGCGCTGACCGGTGCGGGAGTCTCGGCCGAGAGCGGCGTGCCGACGTTTCGCGGCAAAGACGGCTACTGGACGATCGGCGCCGAGGAATTTCACCCGCAAGAGCTCGCGACGCACGACGCGTTCTCGCGCATGCCGTGGGACGTGTGGGCCTGGTATCTGTACCGCCGCGGCGTGTGTCATGCCGCCGAGCCGAACCCGGCGCATCGCGCGCTCGTCGAGTGGGACGCAGCGCTCGGCGATCGATTCGCGCTCGTGACTCAGAACGTCGACGGCTTGCACCGCCGCGCCGGCAACCCCGACGCACGCCTACACGAGATCCACGGCGACATCGATCTGATGCGGTGCTCGCGCGCGTGCACGCCGGAGCGCTATCCGATCCCGGCGATCGTGCCGGCGACGCCCAAAGGCGTGCCGGTCGCCGAGGCGGTTCGGGCCTACCTGCATTGCCCGAAATGCGGCGCGATGGCACGGCCGCACGTGCTGTGGTTCGACGAGTCGTACGACGAGCCGCGCTACCACCTCGATACCGTGCGCCGACTCGCAGCCGGCGCGACGCTCGTCGTGATCGCCGGCACGTCGGCAAAGACGAACCTGCCCTGGCAAGTCGTCTCGCTCGCGGCACAGAACGGCGCCGCGATCGTCTATATCAACCTCGAGCCGAACCCGTTCGGCGAGATTGCCGCCGAGTCCGCCGGCGCGATCCGCGCGCCGGCCGGCGA
>DASXEF010000634.1:0-9089 GCA_036490255.1 Kofleriaceae bacterium | reverse complement strand
TCGGAGCGATGCACGACCCTCGCGATCGCTGCGCGGCGGGCGCGCGGGAAGCGCTTGCGGGCAGCGACGTATCGCGCGGCGCGGCGCTCGCGAACGCCGGCGGATTGCCCGGCAGCCCGACTGCGGACTGGCTAGCGCGGGTCGAACGCAGCCTTGAGGATCTGCTGCTCTTCGATCACGTGCGCCTTGTGCGATCCGGTCGCCGGGCTCGCGCTCTCCGCACGCGCGATCACCTCGAGCTTCGTCTTCGCCGGCAACAGCTCCTCGAGCCGAGGCGTGACGAACGTCGCCGCACCCATGTTGTACGGCTCGTCTTGCACCCACATGACTTCGACCAGCTTGGTGTACGGCGCGATCGATTCGTTGACGAGCTCGCTCCACCACGGATAGAGCTGCTCGAGCCGCACGATCGCGATGTGGTCGGCGTTGCGCTTCGCGCGCTCGTCGACGAGGTCGTAGTAGACGCGGCCGGTGCACATGATCACGCGCGTGACCTTCGTCGGATCCGCGGTGTGATCCGCGATCACGCGCTGGAACTCGCCGGTCGCGAGCTCGTCGAGCTGCGAGCCGGCCGCCGGCAAGCGCAGCAGCGACTTCGGCGTCATCACGATCAGCGGCTTGCGCAGGCGGCGCAGCACTTGCGCGCGGAGCAGGTGGAACATCTGCGCCGGCGTCGTCGGCTGGACGACGCGAATGTTGTGCTCGGCGCTCATCTGCAAGAACCGCTCGAGCCGCGCGCTGGAATGCTCGGCGCCCTGCCCTTCGTAGCCGTGCGGCAACAGCAGCACGAGCCCCGACAAGCGCTTCCACTTGTCTTCCGACGACGTGATGAACTGATCGATGATCACCTGCGCGCCGTTCGCGAAGTCGCCGAACTGCGCTTCCCACATCACGAGCGCGTCGGGATAGTCGAGCGAGTAGCCGAACTCGAAGCCGAGCACGCCGGCTTCCGACAGCGACGAGTCGTAGATCCGGCACTGGCCCTGATCGGGATGTAACCCCCCGAGCGTGAGGTGCTCGCTGCCATTCGTGATGTCGGTGATGATCGCGTGGCGGTGGCTGAACGTGCCGCGCGCGCAGTCTTGGCCGCTCATCCGCACGTTGATCTGCTGGTAGAGCAGCGAGCCGTACGCGAGCATCTCGGCCATGCCCCAATCGAGCGGGCGCTCGCCGCGGCCCATCTGCGCGCGGGTCTCGAGCAAGCGCACGATCTTCGGATGCGGCGTGAAGCCGACCGGAATCGTCGTGATGCTCTGCGCGATCTGCTCGAGTAGCGGTCGCATCACGCGCGTATCGACGAGCTCGGGGCCGTCGGTGATGCCGCCGAGGTAACCGCGCCACATCGCCGTCATCGACGTGCCTTCGGGCCGCTGCTTGCTGCTCTTCGCCGCGGTCAGCTCGGACTCGAGCTCGTCGACGCGGTGCTGCGTCATCGCCGCGACCTGGTCGGCGGTGATCGCGCCTTCGTTGACGAGCTTATTCGTGTAGACCTCGACCGGCGACAGCTTGTTGTTGATGCGGTCGTACATGACCGGCTGCGTGAACGCCGGCTCGTCGATCTCGTTGTGACCGTACTTGCGGTAGCAGTACATGTCGATCACGACGTCGCTCTGAAACTGCGCTCGGTATTCGCACGCGAGCTCGATCACGCGGGCGAGCGCGTCGACGTCCTCGCCGTTGACGTGCCAGATCGGAACCTCGAGCATCTTCGCGACGTCGGTGCAGTACGGCGTCGACCGCTGCTCGGCCGGCGACGCGGTGAAGCCGACCTGATTGTTGACGATGAAGTGAACCGTGCCGCCGGTGCGAAACCCGGGCAGCCCCGACAGCTGCAGCGTCTCGGGCACCAAGCCTTGGCCGGCGAAGGCCGCATCGCCGTGAACGAGCACGCCGACCACGCGGCGCATCTCGACGTCGCCGTGCCGCGTCTGCTTCGCGCGCACGCGGCCGACGACGACCGGATCGACCGCTTCCAGGTGACTCGGGTTGAACGCGAGCGAGACGTGGATCGCGTTGCCGTTCGGATCGAGCCGATCGGTCGAGTAGCCGAGGTGATATTTGACGTCGCCGCCGCCGAGCGATTTCTCGGGCTCGATATCTTCGAACTGGTTGAAGATCTCGCGCGTCGGCCGCTTCAAGATCTGCTCGAGCGTCGCGAGCCGGCCGCGATGCGACATGCCGAGCACGGCTTCGATCGCGCCGAGCCGCGCGCAGTGCGTGAGGATCAGATCGAGCGCGGGGATCAGACTCTCGCTGCCCTCGAGCGAGAACCACTTCGTGCCCGGAAACTTCTTGTGACAGAACCGCTCGAACTGCTCGGAGTTGATCATCAGCTGCAGTGCGCGCTCGCGGATCGGTTGCGATGGCGCGACCGACAGCTGGGTCTCCATCCGCTCGGCGAGCCAGCTGCGGCGCTGCGGCGACGAGATGTGCATGTACTCGAGGCCGACCGAGCCGGCATACGTGCGGCGCAACGTGGCGACCAGCTCGGCGAGCGTCGCGCGCGGCAAGCCGTGCACGCCCGTCGGCATGATGACCTGTTCGGGATCGGTCAAGCCCCAGGTCGCCGGATCGAGCTCGTCGATGCGCGCGGTCTCGAGCAAGTCGAGCGGATCCAAGTGCGCCGCGAAGTGGCCGCGACTGCGATACGCGTTGACGAGCGGCCACACCGACGGCGACGCGACGGCGGGCGACAGCGTGACCGCGCCCGGTCGCGCGAACGTCGGCATTTGGCGCGTCACACCGCGCGTGATCGCGATCTCGCTGTGCCCGTTCGCGCCGTTCGCGCCGTTTGCGCCGTTCGCGGGCTTCGTGCCGAATGCCTCGCGCCAGCTCGGATCGACCGACGTCGGTTGGGCTTGGAGCTGTTCGTAAACTTCGTCGAGGTAGCCCAGCGATCCACCGAGCTGCAAGATGTCGACGTCTACTGCCATGCGCGCATAGTAGCGCCACTCGCGTGACAAGCTCGGCCCGTTCAGCGGCGTTTTGGCGTCGGCGGCACGGGCGGCAATGTTGCGAGCTTTTGCGCGAGCGTCGCGGGCAATTTCGGATCGCGGTCGAGCCGCACGCCGTCGGCGGCGACCAGATGCGCGAGCTCCAGGTTATCGAGCTTGGGCGCGCCGGCGATCACGAGCTCGCGATCGATCGCGACGAGATCGCTCGCGGTGAGCAGCTCGAGCCGCGGGTTGTCGGTGATGACGAGCGGGCCGTGGATCGCGGCGACGCGCGGCATCGCGATCGTACGCAGGTCGGGATTGCCGTCGACCACGACGCGGCCGGCGTCGATCAGGCGCGCCAGATACAGCCCGTGCATCGACGCGTTGTCGGCGACGCGGATCGCACCGCCGACGTGCTCGAGCCCGTTGAGCCCGACCTCTTCGAGCCCGACGGTCGGCCCGATCACGAGATCGCCGTCGATGCGCTCGAGCTTCGCGAGCGGTGCGAGGTCGATCGACGCGCCCGTGCGAATCGCGACGTCGCGCGCGTGGGTGCAGCCGGCGAAGCTCGCGACGTCTTCCTGGGTCGCGATCGTGATCGTGCGGTCGTGCGGACAGCTCGCGTCGTTGCCGCGGATCAGAAAGCAGCCGGCAAGCGGTAGCAGCAACGCGCAACGAATCACAACGTCACCGGCGCGTCGACCGCTTCGCCGCGGCACACGCGCACGTAGCGGCGAACCGCTTCGGCGAGCCCGATGTAGAGCGCGTCGGCGATCAGCGCGTGACCGATCGATGCCTCGACGATCTGCGGCACCTCGCGCGCGAGCAGCGGCGTGTTCCGCAGGTTCAGATCGTGGCCGCAGTTCACCGCCATGCCGTGCTCCACCGCGGCTTCGGCGGTGCGCTTGACGCGATCGAGCTCGGTGAGCAGCCGCGGCGTGCCCCACGCCGACGCGTACGGCTCGGTGTAGATCTCGACGCGCGACACGCCGGTCGCGGCCGCCGCTTTCATCATCGCGGGGTTCGGATCGACGAAGATCGCGGTGCGCACGCCGCGCTTGTGCAAGCGCTCGACGATCGGCGCGATCACGTCGTGGTCGCGCGGCACGTCCCAGCCGTGATCGCTCGTGATCTCGCCGGGCCGCACCGGCACGAGCGTGAACTGCGTGACGCGCAACTCGTCGGCGAGCGCGACGAGGTCGTCGCGCGCGTCGCCCTCGAGGTTGAACTCGGCGCTGCGCGCTTCACACAACTCGCGCAGATCGCGGACATCGTCTTCGCGCGTGTGGCGATTGTCGGCGCGCCAGTGCAGCGTCAAGCCGTACGCGCCGGCGTCGAGGCAGGTCTCGCCGGCGACGTGCGGCGCCGGATTGTGCGCGCCGCGCGAGTTGCGCAACAGGGCCACCTTGTTGAGGTTGACCGACAGGTTGATCGCCACGCCGCGTCTATATCACGCGGCGCCGCTAGCGCCGTCGAACTGAAGTTCGCGGTCACGATCGCTCGCGTGATCGCAACTCGCGATCACCCTCGCTGCTTGCTCACTAAATTTAGCGCTTGATCACGCGCGCGCCCGCGAGCTCGTCGAGCGCGCGCTTGGCCTGCGTGCGGCGATAGGCGCCGCGCGCGACCATGCCGACGCCTGCCATCGCGAGCCCGCCGAGCAAGAGTGCACCGCTCGCCGCGAAGAAGACCGCGGTGACGACGGTCGTCGCGACACCGAGCAACGCTTCGCGGCCGCCGGCGCGCGCGACCGCCACGAGCTCGTCGTGTGCGAGGTGCTCGCCCATGCCGCGTTCGCCGTGGCGATAGACGTCGAGTTGCGCGCGCGCCGCGCAGTCATTGCAGCGCATGCCGTGGCCGGTCATGTCCATCGCGTTCGTCTGCGCCGTCGCGCCGCAGAACGCGCAGACACTCTCGGTCACGCACTCGCTCGCGCCGCGACGACGGTCTCGACGACGCCGAGCCGTGCGACGAGCGCGTGCTCGCCGCGCGGATCGTCGCTGCCCCAGATCCCGAGCGCCTTCGCGAGCTCGCTCGGTTTTGCCGAGCCTTCCGCCGTCGCGCGCACGCGGGCGCGCACGAGCGCCGGCGCTGCGGGCCAGTCGAGCGCGGCGCACAGCTTCAGCGCCGCGTCGGCGGTGATCACGGATGCTTCGAGCACGAGCGGGCGCACGTCGATCGACTTGTCGCCGCGCATCACGACCGCCGACGCCTTCGCGAGCAGCGCCGCGCAGATCCGCTCGAGCCGCGCGGCGTCGTGCGCGATGCCGTCGGCGACCGGCCGGATCGTGACGTCGACGGCTTGGATCAGCTTGCCGAGACCGAGATCGGGCAGCTTCGCGTCGGCGAGCGGATGGCCGGCGAGCCGGACGATCGAGCACGATTGGATCTCCAACCCCGGCGGGCAGACGGCGGCGATGCGATCGCGAACGTCCGCCGCCGGCAGCTCGCCGGTGCGCTCGCCGCGTGCGGTAGTCGCGTGCTCGATGTCGATGTCGGCGAGCTCGCCGAGGCTCGGCACGCCGAGGCCGAGCGCAGGCCCGAACGCGAAGCGCGGCTTCGGCGAGAATCCGCGCGTCATCGCGATCGGCAGATCGGCGCGGCGCAACGTGCGCGCGAGCAACCGCACGAGATCGAGGTGGCCCAAGAATGCGGCGCGGCCGATCTTCGCGAAGCGCACGCGATACGTCGAGTACGCCGCGCCCGCGCCCATGTGCCCGGCCAACCGCACGCGCTCGGCGCGCTCGGTCGTGCGCGAGCCGATTTCAGCGGGCGAGCCGCCGCCGCGCTCCGAAACGTCGACGAGCTCTGCCGCGGCTTCGGCGGGCACGATGCGCGGCGCGGGCCGGTCGTGAGCACCGAGCACGCGCAGTGCGACGAGCCGATCCTCGTGCATCTTCGACAGATCGCACGCGACGCCGCAGTCGTAGCAGACGAGCTTGCGCGCGTCGGGCTCGGCATCGGCGAGGTTCGTGTGGTGGATCAACATGCCCGCGACCTTGCCGCACGGCGGCGAGGCGCGACCTTTGAGCGCCTTCCTGTACTCGCTCAGCAAGAAGCCGTCTTCGAGCCCGACGTCGAGGTGATCCCACGGCAACCGCGCGGTGACCGGCCGCGTGCCGGTGTACGCCGCGACGTCGACGCCGTGCTGCGCGAACGCGTGCTCCCAGCGCTCGAGCTCGAAGATCTCGTCCCAGCCGTCGAACCGCGCACCGGCGCGCCACACGCTCTCGATCACGTCGGCGAGCCGGCGATCGCCGCGGGCGAGCACGCCTTCGACGAGCGAGATGCCGCTGTGGTGATGCTTGAGGCGCAGCGACCGATCGCTGCGCGCGGTGTGGCGCAGGATGCGCTGCTTGCGATCGATCTCGCCGATCGGATCCTGCGCGGCCCACTGCAGCGGCGTGTGCGGTTTCGGCACGTGCGAGCTGACGCTGACCGTGACCTCGGCGCGATGACCGACGAGATCGCGGCCGACGCCGAGCATGCGCAAGCCGGTCTGCACGATGCCGCGGACGTCGTCGTCTTCTTCCGTCGGCAAGCCGATCATGAAGTAGAGCTTGAGCCGGTGCCAGCCACGCACGAACACGCGGCGCGCGCTCTCTTCGACGTGCGCCTCGGTGACGTTCTTGTTGACGACGTCGCGCATCCTCTGCGTGCCCGCTTCGGGCGCGAACGTCAGCCCGCTGATCCGCGTCAGCGCGAGCTCGTCGAGCAGATCTTCGTTGAGCCCGTACGCGCGCAGCGACGCGACCGACATCGACACGCCGCGCTTGCGCAGCTCGGTCGCGAGCTGCTTGACCAGCGGGGTGATGCTCGAGAAATCCGCCGTCGACAGGCACGTCAGCCCGGTCTCGTCGTAGCCGGCTTTCTCGGCGCCGCCGAGCAGCGAATCCGCGATCGATTGCGGCGAGCGCTCGCGCACCGGCCGGTAGATCATCCCGGCCTGGCAGAACCGGCAGCCTTCGGTGCAGCCGCGCGCGATCTCGACGCTCGCGCGCTCGAACACGGCCTCGGCGTACGGCACCGGCGCGTCGGTCGGGAACGGATAGTCATCGAGGTTCCGCACCATCGCGCGCTGCACGCGAGCGGGCACGCGCGGATCGAGCGGCGCGCCGATCACGGTCATGCCGGTGTCGCGATCGATCTCGGTCGCGTACAGCGACGGCACGTAGATCGGAAACTTCGAGGCGAGCTCGGCGAGCGCGTCGATTCGAGTGCGCTTGTGCTCGCGGATCTCGCGGCGCAGCGCGGCCCACGCGAGCACGAGCGCGGGCAAGAGCTCCTCGGCCTCGCCGACGAACGCGGCGTCGATGAACGGCGCGACCGGCTCGGGATGCGACGCGACCGGGCCGCCAACCAGCACGAGCGCAGCAGCTTCGTCGTTCCCGGCGCGATCCGCCGCGCGCAGCGGGATGCCGCCGAGCTCGAGCAGCGTGAGCATGTTCGTGAACGTCAGCTCGTACTGCAACGAGATGCCGACGACGTCGAACTCGCACAGCGGGCGTTGGCTCTCGAGCGACACGAGCGGCAGGTTGCGCTCGCGCAACTCGGTCTCCATGTCGGTCCACGGCGCGAACGCGCGCTCGCACGCGATGCGCGGATCCTTGTTGAGCAGCGAGTAGATGATCTTCGTGCCCAAGTGCGACATGCCGATGTCGTAGACGTCGGGGAACGCGAGGCACACGCGTGCGTCGACCTCGCCGGGCTTGACGACGGACATGTACTCGCCGCCGAGATAGCGCGCCGGCTTCGCGACGCGATCGATGAAATCAGCGTAGACGTGGCGCATGACGGCTCGCGTCTAGCTACACCACAACCAGCGTCAGTGCACGCAAACGTTCGCGAGCGTGCGATTCGAGCCCGGGGCGGCGCCCCACCAATCGTTCGCGTTGTTGTAGGTACACGAGTAGTTCTGGCCGATGTTGCCGCGCAGGTCGACGTCTCCGCTGCCCGACGGCAGCGTGATCGTCGTCGCGATGTCGCCGCTCGCGCCCATCGATTTCGACACGCCGTCGTCGAACGGACAGCCCTGGCGATGGCCCGGGATCCAGCCGATCTCGATCTGATCGGCGCAGTTTTCCGGGCACGACGTATCGGTGATCGCGTAGTGGAACGTGACGTTCACCGTCGTGCCCGGCGCGTCGACGATCTGCCGACCGGTCTTGCCGTCGACGACGATGTTCGAGATCACGATCTTCGTCTCGTTGCCGTTGACCGTCATCGTCACCGTCGACGGCGGCGCGGTCGGCTCGGCACCGCACGGCCAGGTGTCGTCGTCGTCGCAGATGCCGTCGCCGTCGCTGTCGGGACACGCGTCGGCCGGCGCATCGATCTTCGCGTCGTGCGGCGTCACCATCACGTCGTCGTGGATGCCTTCGGCCGGCGCATCGTCTTGCGTCACCATCGGCGGACCATCGTCCGGCGGGTTCGGCGCGGCCTGTTGTGGCGATGGGTTGAACGAGCACGCAGCTATCAGTGCGAGGAGCAACGCGCGCATCTAGTCACGATACACCTGTATCGGACCTCACGACTACTAGCGTCCGCAACGTGGACCGCAGCAGCCGCTTCCGCCACGGATCAGCGGGCCATGGCCGATCATGCAGTCGCTGCCACTACCCTCGCCGCTGCCCGGACCGTATTGCTGCGCGTCGGCAGGTGGCAACGTGCCCGAGCCGCTGCCGTTGGTACTACCGTCGGGGGCGGTAATCGCCCCGCTATCTGCCGGCGTGCTGTTCGCGCCCGGAGTCGGCGAGAACGAGCATGCGGCGAGAAAGACAAACCAAAGTCCCCGCATAGCTTGACGATACACCCCGACTGTCGACGGGTGTAGCCTCCATCGCGATGCGCACGCTGCTATTTGCCCTGCTCGCGTTCTCCGTCGTCGGATGCTCGAAATCACCTACAAAGGCCGAGAAAGGCCCGACCGCCGACATGTTCGATCCAGCGAAGCTGCCCGGTCCCGGCACGGCGCCGCCGCCCGTCGCGATCACGGACCAGCTCGATCCGATGTGGAGCGCGCCGCTCAAGACGCTCGACGGCAAGGACACGACGCTCGCGGCCTACAAAGGCAAAGCGGTGATGATCGTCAACGTCGCGTCGAAGTGCGGGAACACGCCGCAGTACGCGACGCTCGAGGCGCTGCAGAAGAAG
>DASXEF010000612.1:0-5635 GCA_036490255.1 Kofleriaceae bacterium | reverse complement strand
CGGCATCGCGCCCGTGCTCGAGGCGCAGGGCCGCACGGTGATCGCGACCTCGGTCGATCCCGTCCAGAGCTCGGTCGAACGCGGCCAGCAGCTCGTCACGCAGATCGAACAGATCCGCACGCAGTACAACGCCGACAAGGTCATCATCATCGGTCACTCGCAGGGCGGCCTCGACGCGCGCTGGGCCGCGACCAACGACCCCGACGCGGTCGCCGCGGTGATCACAGTCGCGACACCGCACCTCGGCAGTCCCGTCGCCGACGTCGCGCTCGGCCTCGCCCCCGGCGATGCCCAAGCCGCGCTCGACGCGCTCGCCTCCGCGTTCGGGCTTTCGGGCACGAGCTTCGAAGGCGCGCTGCAAGATCTGTCGAGCGCCGGTGCCGCCGCGTTCAACGCCGCCACGCCCGACGTCAAAGGCATCAAGTACTGGTCGGTCGCCGGCCGCTCGAACATGGTCGCTACCGACGCGTGCCCGCCGAGCTCGACCATCACCACCGAATGGGACAGCTCGAACGATCCGATGGACGCCGCGCTACTCCCCGTCGACGCGATCCTGCAATCGCAAGTGTCGTCGTCGACGGTGCAAGACGGCCTCGTCACGCTCGACTCGGCGATGTGGGGCACGTTCCTCGGCTGCGTCCCCGCCGATCACTTCGACGAGGTCTGCCAGATCGCGGGCGCCTCGCCCGGCGCCGGCAACGACTTCGACTGCCTCGGGCTCTACAAGAACCTCGGCAACTTGCTCACCGCAAACGGCCTCTAGCCGTTCACATCCCGAGCGTGACGGGCGGCGAGTCGTGGAGCCTCACGACCCAGTGCAATCCGTAATTGCCCGGCGGCTCGAGCACGCCGAACACCAATCCCGTCGCGGGAAACGCCAACGCGAACGCGAGCACGATCCGCCACCACGTCGGCCGATGCAGTCCACCCAACGCGCTCGCGAGCGAAAAACAAAACACGCTGAACGCGATCGTCAACATCACGTCACCGACCCACGGCGCGTGCACGAACGGCCAGATCGCACAGATCAATAACCACCCCAGCGCCTCGGCGAGCGCCGCCGGCCCTGCACCCGCAAACAGCGCCGCGGCAACCGTGTCGAGCAGGCGCACGTCGCGCGTTCGCCTCGGCGCGAGCACGAGATGACACAACACTCCGATCGCGACGTAGTGCGCATACGGCCCCAACGCCGACAGCACGGCATCGCCGATCCCGTCCGGATGCTCGATCCCGACGACCGCGCCGGCGAGCTGATGTGCCGCCGCGACGAGCGCGGCGCCCGTCGCCAACATCGCGAGCGGGTTGAGCGCCTCGGCGCGTCCCGCTCGCCACGCGTCCATGAAGCGAGCCGGCGCGCGCGTCATCTGCCACGGCGTCGCGAGATCGGCGCGTGCCTCGTGCCAGGCGGCGCGCACACCGTCGCGAAGCCATGCCGGTGGAGCACGCTCGTCGCCCATCGGGCCAAAATTGCGTGACGAGCCGGCGGTGTCAACCGTTGACACGCGCGCTCCGGCGCGGATACTTCGCTCACCCCGGGGGATTAGCTCAGTGGGAGAGCATCGGCTTTGCAAGCCGAGGGTCTGGGGTTCGATCCCCCAATCCTCCACGAATCATTCAGGAAATCCGGCTCGAAATGACACCGTCCCGATTAGGACACGCGTAGGACACGAACGGAGGCACGATGGCGGGGACCGCAGCGGTGATGCTCGTTGACGAGGAATGCGACGCGATCCTCGGCGAATTGCGCGCGCGCGGCCCGCACGGCTCGATCGGGTTCAACGCCGGCGGGCAGGTTGTATTCGTCGACTCGAATGCTGGCGTGATCGATTTCGACTGGCCGCAGGCGCGCGCGATTCCGGCGCTGCGTCTCAACGAATTTCTCCACGCGTTCGGCACGGATCTGAAGCTGCTCGACTCGCTCCGGCGACGGTGATTCGTGCCCATCGACGCCGACAAGGTTCGCGAGCTCGCTGCGCGTAGCGAGGGCGAGACGCTCGACTACAAGCGCGACGACTACGACTGGACCCGTGCCGGTTCGAACGCTGAGCTCGCGAAGGACATCATGGCGATCGCGAACAAAGTGCGTCGCGGCGACCCGCCGGGCTACATCCTGATCGGCGTGCAAAACGACAAGACGATCGTCGGCATCGCGCCGACGTCGCATCAGGATGACGCCTCGCTGCACCAGCGCGTGCGCGGCTTTTTGAACCGCACGCCCGAGTTCTCGTACGTACCCGTCGACATCGACGGCCTTTCCGTCGGCGTTTACGAGATTCGCGGCGGCGCGCGACCGTACTACCCGCTGAAGGACGCGACTCCGTCGCTCCGGCGCCACGTTGCGATGTATCGCAACGGCTCCGGGGCCGACGAGGCAAGCCCAACGATGATCCTCGAGTGGGCGCAACAGGACGATCCCAGCGCGCATCGACTACGAGATCTCGAGCTTCGCAAGCTCGAAGCCGAATCGCTGGTTCATGGTCGCATCACATACATCGGTGTCGACTATGGGAGCCGTAGCGTAGGGCTCGAGATTGAGAATCTCGGCCGGTGTGGTTTCTGGATCGATCGCCTTGTCTGGCGTGTCGAGTGGACCGAGGAGTTTCACAACGCCCGCCTTTCAGCTGGCTGGGACCAACGACTTCACGAGGTGATCAAACGCTTCGACCTCACGCTCGAGGACGTTCTCGCGCCGATGCACGAGTTCACTCGCCCGCGCGAAACGATCGTGCCCGCGGGACACGTGATCAAGCTCGGAGTTCCGTGGGCCTTCGCCGAGCTTGCCAACGCGTTTTCGTTAGCGGCACTGCCAGAGTTCTCGACGACCTGGTACCGGGTGCATTTCGAGATTACATGTCGAGGAGATCTGGGTGGCGAGGGCGCATTCCGATCGACGTTCAATCCACCGTAAGCAGTACCTCGTCGAGCTGCTCGACGCGACAGCTCAGCGCATGTGAGCTCGAGCCGCTGCGTCGGGGCGATGGACTGTGATGTGCCGAGCGGCTTCGACGCGCGACGGCCACATCGACATCCTCACGACGTGTTCCTCGTCGACGCGCGACGGCAGGGTGTCGTCTCCGATCGTTACGAGAACGTGATCGCCGATGCGAAGGTCGAGTTCGGCCCAGAGCTCGTCCCCAATGCGCACGATGCGGCGGTCGTTGGCGTCGAGCTGCGCTCGCCACGGAATTAGCGAGCGGTACTCGAGCGGCACGTTGTTGCGCTTGCTGTGGCGAATGCCAGCCGTCATCCCTTTGGAGACCCCGAGATCGAAGTAAACCGCCGTCGCGTTCGCGACGTCTCTCCATGCGAAGCCGGCAGCGATCCCCCGCGCTCGCTGCGCTGCATCGTCGTCGTCGAGGACGCCGACCTGCGCGTAGATCGCATGCGACGCAAACGGGGCTTCGCCGCGCTCGAGCGAGTCGCGTATGCATGCGGCGACGTAGCGCCGGTGCAGCTCGACGTCGCCGGCGAACGGCGACTCGACGATCACACGCCGCACGGCCGGCCCTCGTGCTTCTCGAGCCAGAAACGGATCAGCTGCGTCGCGCGTACGCCGAGCGGCTCGAACACGACGATATCGACACCAGGTGCGCGAGTCGTTACTTCCTTGGTCGCGACGATGCAACTCACGTTTTCATCGTCGACGTACACGATGCCGGTCAGTGCATCGAGCACGCTGCGCACGAGCTTGTCGGCATCGCGCTTGTGTTTCCTTCCGATCGGCGGCGGCAGTCGGAAATCCATCGCGACGAGGGCAGAGTTCATCATCGGCTTGGCGCGCATCGCGATCTTTGCGGCCCATCCGACGGCAGCGGCCCACGCCTTTTCGCGCGCGTTGTCCGCCTTCACGCGGCCGCCCGCGAGCGCGCGCCAGCTCCCTTTCGACTCGGGCAGGCCCGGGACCTCGAACGCGATCCGCGCGCCGGCGCCGCGCGACAGGTCCGTAACCGTCGCGCCTCGAGCCGTCTCGGCTGCAGCTGCGACGGCTTTCACGACCGCTCGGTGATCGGATAGATCGCGGCGTTCACCGTGTTGGCGCTGATCGTCGCCGAGAGCGCGTACGCGACGCGGAGCGGGCTGTGCTCGACGCGAACGCGGTAGCCGATCGCCGGGCCGATCGCGACGGCGCCGTCGCCCGCGGGACCGAGCTCGCCGCCGACCGGCTCCCACCACAGCCGCATGCACGTCGCATCCGCTTGGAGCTGCTGCGTGCCGCTGCCGTTGTCGCTGAACGTCACCGGGATGCCGGCGAGCGCCTTGGCGAGGCTGCTCGCGAGCTGGATCGTGTTCGCGCCGGTCTTGATGACCCAATACTGCGCGCCGGCCGTGATGCCCGTCGGCGGCGTCACGGCCTCGTAGTCGACCGGACCGTCGCCGGTGAGCAAGCCGTGCGCGGTCTTCGTGAGCGTGCCGCCGCCGGTCGTGTGGTCAGCGGTGAACGTCGCCTCCACGAACGTGAAGGGATGCTGCGCGGCCGCGAGCAGCGTCGTCGCCGTCAAGCTCGCCGCGGCAGCGCCCCAGATCGCGATCTCGACGAACGGCACGACAGCGCCCGTGCTGCCGTTCGCGAACGGCGGCACAGCGACGCACGCCATCTGTCCGTTCGCCGGCGTCGCCGGCAGCGCCGCGGCAGCGGTCGCAAGCGCGACTGCATTGACGGCTTCACGAATCGATTGAAGAGAACGCATCCGGACCTTTCGTCAGCTGTACGAGCTGCACCATGGCGAGCCCACGCTCGCGTCATCGTCGTCGCCCCAGCCACCGCCGCCGGCGGGGTCGGTGTCCCACGAGAACGTGTCGCTCTCGAGCTGCGCCATCGTGTAGATGACGCCTCGGACGCCATCCTGCTGAGCGATCCGCAAGAAGTAGAGCAGCACGGTCTCGATATCCGGCGTCACGATGACGCCCTTGATCGTGATCTCGAATCCGGCGTCGCCGATGTTGTTGGCGATCACGATCGCATTCGCGTCGCCAAGTACGAGCTTCATCACGTTGATGATGTCGTTGCCGGTGGAGCGCGAGCGGTTCGCGGCGATCTTCGCCTGCACGTAGCGCCGGAACACGTCATCGTCGGTGATTCCGTTGCGAGGCTGCCCGACAAACTTGCCGAGCTCGGTCAGCGTTTCGCCCGTCGCTGACGTCACCGTGATCGTGATGACCTGCTGCGCCGCGTTCTCGAAATCTTGTAACGGCGTGAGGATGATCTTGAGCAGCGCCTTGAGCTTCGTTTGCGTCTTCTTGACGCCGACGCTGCACGTACCTGAGACGTCGCCGATCGCCGCGGTGATCAGCGCGCTGCCGCCGAACTGCGAGCCGGTCACGAGCCCGACGTCGACAGCGATCTTCGAGTTCGACGTCGACCACGTCGCTTCTGACGTGACGTCGGCGGTCGAGTTGTCGCTGTAGGTCGCGATCGCGGCGAGCTGCTTGGTGGCAGGGCCGATGATGCTGACGACGTTCGGCGTCACCGCGATCGATACCAGGGTCGGCATCGATTAGGCCGGGGCGATCGTCGTGCGCAGATCTTTGCAGGCCGAGCTGTTGCCCCCGGTGTTCGTCATGTTGATGACGAGTTGGATCTCGCCAGTGCCATCGGCGACGGGCGCAACTCCGGCGACGTTCGAACCGGTCATGG
>DASXEF010000610.1:0-2304 GCA_036490255.1 Kofleriaceae bacterium | reverse complement strand
CTCGCCGCCGGCGCGTGGAAGATCGAGATCACGTATCGCGGCCACGTCTCGAGCAACGCGTTTCGCGGCGCGTTCTTGACCAAGTACGGCGACGATCCGTACGTCGCGACGCAGTTCGAGTCGCTCGGCGCGCGCATGGTGTTCCCGTGCGTCGACGAGCCCGATCGCAAGACGCCGTGGCAGCTCACGCTCGACGTGCCGAAAGCGCTCGTCGCGGTTTCGAACACGCCGATCACCGGCACGACCGCGGTCGACGATTCGCACGTGCGCGTCGAGTTCGCGCAGACGCCGCCGCTGCCGAGCTATCTCGTCGCGTTCGCGGTCGGCACGTGGGAAGTCGTCGACGCCGGCAAGGCGAAGAGCGGGCTGCCGATTCGCATCGTCACGCCGCGCGGCACGAGCGACAAGGTGCAGGCGCTCGCAGCCGCCGAGCCGAAGATCATGGACTTTCTCGAGGGCTGGTTCGCGATCCCGTTTCCGTATCCCAAGCTCGATATCGTCGTGTTGCCGTCGCGCGGCGGCGGCGCGATGGAAAACGCGGGGATGATCACGACCGACGCGCGCATCGTGATGTACGCGCATCCGTCGGCGCGCGATCGCTATCGGATGGTGTCGGTGATCGGCCACGAGACCGCGCATCAATGGTTCGGCGATCTCGTCACCGCCGCGTGGTGGGACGACATCTGGCTCAACGAGAGCTTCGCGACGTGGGCCGAGGACAAGATCTTGGCCGCGTTCGATCCGAGCTGGCCGAGCGAGGTCAACTACAAGCGCATGGTGCTGCACCTCGACACGCTCGCTAGCGCGCGCAAGATCCGCCAGCCGATCGAGAGCGAAGGCGATATCGACAACGCGTTCGACGCGATCACGTATCCCAAGGGCGGCCTCGTGCTGCGCATGGTCGAGCACCAGATCGGCGAGGATAAGTTCCAGCAGGCGATCCGCACCTATCTGGCCGCGCACGCGAACGGCAACGCGAAGGCGGCCGACCTGTTCGATGCGCTCTCCAACGTCACCAGCGAGCCGCTGCGCACCGAGCTGGCGAGCTTCTTCGATCAACCCGGCGCGCCGGAGATCACGATGAGCCAGTCGGCGTGCCAGCCCGGCAGTAACTCGGTGATCACGATCGCGCAGCATCGCCTGACCGCGAGCGACGACGACAAGCTGCCGAGCGAGCAATGGGTCGTGCCGGTGTGCGTCGCGACCGACGACGGTCACGGCGGTCGCACCGATACATGCATCGATCTCGCGTCGCCGACGACCGAGTTCCGCACGCTCGATTGCCCGAAGTGGATCGCACCGGCGGGCACGTACGGCTATTACCAGGCGCGGCTCGACGCGAAAGGCTACGAAGCCGTGCGCGATGCCGGCTGGGCCAAGCTCACCGCCGACGAGCGGATCTCGCTCGCGAACGGCGCCGCGGATTTCGCGCGCGGCGGTCGCATCCCGTTGCAGCTCGCGCTGAGCTTGTTCGAGAAGCTGCGCGCCGGCTCCAGCCAAGAGCTCGCGGCCGGGCTCGGCGACATGACCGGCATCGGTAACGCGTCGGCGACCGGCTTGCCCGACGGCTGGGCGCCGTTGATTCCGGCCGAGCTGCGGCCGCGCGCCGAAGCGTACGTGCGCCGCTATGTCGAGCCGCTCGCGAAGAAGCTCGGCGCGGTCGCGAAGACCGCCGAGGATGTCGGCGGCGAAGCCGCGCGCCAGGCGATGCTCGGCGCGATCATCTGGTCGCACTCGCACGTGCTCGACGCCGAAGCGAAGAAGCTCGCCGGCAACTACCGCGAGCTACCGGTCGTGTCGCGCCGCGCGATCTTGACGATCGCCGCGAATGCCGATCAGGCGATCTCCGACAAGCTGATCGCCGACGCGCTCGCCGAAAAAGATCCGACGCTGCATAGCGAGTTGCTGGTCGCGGCGGTCGGCGTCGACGATCCGAAGCGCCATCACGCGATGCTCGACAAGCTGGTGACCGATCCGAAGCTGACCGGGCCGGACATCGTCGCGATCCTGACGACGGGCGACGTGCCCGCTCAGCTCGACAGCGAGGCGTACATTCGCGCGCACGTCGACGAGCTGTTCGCACGGTTGCCGAGCGGCTCGACGGGCCAGATGGCGCTGCGCATCATGCGCGTGTTTCAAGCCGGCTGCGATGCATCGCGGCGCGACGACATCGCGGCGTTCTTGACCGAGCACTTCGCGAAAGTGCACGGCGGCGAGCGGCCGGTTAAGCAAGCGATCGAGAGCTACGATCACTGCGTCACCGCGCGACACTCGATCGAGCCGATGATACGCACCTGGCTCGGC
>DASXEF010000524.1:0-5540 GCA_036490255.1 Kofleriaceae bacterium | reverse complement strand
GAGGCGTACGCGAAGTACGGACCGTTCGTCGTCATGGCCGTCGCGTTCATCCCGCAGCTGGCTCGAATCTTTCTGATTCCCGCGCAGTTTTGCGCTGAACACGTGTACAACGCGTTCGGCCATCTGTTGCTGTAATGACCGACGCGCACTACCAAGTCGCTCTCGACGTCTTCGAGGGCCCGCTCGATCTCTTGCTTCACCTCGTCAAGAAGCACGAGCTAGCGATCCTCGAGATTCCGATCGCGTTCGTGACCGAGAAGTATCTCGAGTATCTCGACGCACTGCAGGCGCTCGACATCGACGTCGCCGGCGAATACCTGCTGATGGCGGCGACGCTGTGCCACATCAAGTCGCGCGAGCTGCTGCCGTCGCCGGAACGCTCGAGCGACGAGGACGGCGAGCACGCCGAAGGCGAAGAAGAGATCGTCGATCCGCGCGCCGATCTCATCAAGCGCCTGCTCGAGTATCAGAAGTACAAAGAAGCGGCGACGCAGCTCGGCGAGCGCCCGGTCGTCGGCCGCAACGTGTGGGGCCGCGGCACCGCGACCGAGGACGCGGTCGGCGAGGGCGTCGATGCCGACGCGGTCGCACCGCTCGCGGCGTTCCCCGTCCACAAGCTGATCGAAGCGTTCGATCGCGTGATGCGCTCGGCCAAGATCAAGGTCTCGCACAACGTGATGATCGACCGGCTGAGCCTGAGCCAGCGCATCGCGGAGCTCACCGATCGGCTCGAGCGCGAGATCCGGTTCACGTTCGTGTCGATGTTCAGCTTCGTCGGCCGCAGCATCGAGGACATCCGGCACGAAGCGGTCGTGACGTTCCTGGCGGTGCTCGAGATGGCGAAGCTGCGGCTCGTGAAGATCACGCAGC
This sequence comes from Kofleriaceae bacterium, assembly GCA_036490255.1. Classification (GTDB taxonomy): domain Bacteria; phylum Myxococcota_A; class Polyangia; order Haliangiales; family Haliangiaceae; genus JABFXX01. The sequence goes on along the minus strand of DASXEF010000524.1, from coordinate 4,670 downwards.
ACGTGCCGGGTGACGAATCGGTCGTCGGGCAAGATGAAGAGGAGATCTTCATCGAGCGCGCGACCGACGATCTACGCGCCCGGATGGAACAAACGGTGGCTCGCTCCGACGACTATCGGTAGTGTCAGAGCCGCGTGCTAGCACGCAAGGTACCGTGAGCCGGAAGAAGCAAAAGCGCCCCGCATCGCCCGCCGAAGCCGTTCCCGACGAGATTCTCGCGGAAGGCAGCGGCCCGATCGATTCGAGCGATTCGCCGACGACCGTCGAAGAGCTCGCCGACGCCGTCGACGAGCTGATGGCGGTCGCGGAATCGCATCCCGAGCCGGACGACGGCGCCGACGACGCCGCCGAGCACGTCGAGCAGGAAGGTGACGTGGTCGAGCTCGAGGCGGCGGTCGACGGCGAGCTCGAAGCGAGCGCCGACGCCGAAGTCGAAGCCGTCGGTGATGGCGAAATCGCCGGCGATGCCGTCGAAGGCGAAGCCGTCGCGATGCCGACCACGGCCGTCGAGCTCGACGACGCGACGCTCGAGCGCCTCGTCGAAGCGATCGTGTTCGCCGCCGACAAGCCGGTGACGTTGCAGCGCCTCCGCCAGCTCACGCGCATCGCCGATCCGCGCCGGATCGAGCAGGCGCTCGAGTCGCTCGCGCAGATCTACACCGACCGTGGCATCGCGCTGCAGCAAGTCTCGGGTGGCTATCAGTTCCGCACGAACACCGCGTATTCGAGCTGGGTGCAGCAGCTGATCGCGGGCCGGCCCGTCCGGCTGTCGCGCGCGCAGCTCGAGACGCTAGCGATCGTCGCGTATCGCCAGCCGATCACGCGTCCGGAGATCGACGAGATCCGCGGCGTCGACTCGTCGGCGACGTTGCGCCTGTTGCTCGATCGATCGCTGATCCGCGTGCTCGGCAAACGCGAAGAAGTCGGCCGGCCGATGCTGTACGGCACGACGAGCGAGTTCTTGGACTTCTTCAGCTTGCAGGATCTTCGCGAGCTGCCGACGCTGCGCGAGTACAGCGAGCTGACCGCCGAGAGCCGTCAGGTCATGAGCGATCGCCTCGGCGTGTCGCTGGATGAGTCGGCCGAGCCCGCGGCCGCCGCACCCGTCATTGCACCCACGCCCGAGCCCGAGATCGTCGCGGCGCCGGAGCACGACGAGCCGCACGACGTCGTCGAGCCGGCGCAGCCCGAGCCCGAACCCGATGCCGAGCTAGGCTGATATGGCCGCGCCGGTTCGTCTCCAGCGGTTTCTCGCGTCCGCCGGCGTGGCCGCGCGGCGCAAAGCCGAGGCGATGATCGTCGCCGGCCAGGTCACCGTGAACGGTCACGTCGTCACCGTGCTCGGCACGAAGGTCGATCCCGAGCACGATTCCGTCCGGGTCAACGGAGAGGCGGTCGCCGCGCGCGATCACTTCTACGTGCTGCTCAACAAGCCGAAGGGCTGCATCACGGCGGTCAGCGACGATCGCGGTCGGCCGACGGTGATGGACTACTTGCCGAACGTACCGGCGGCCGTCAAGCCGGTCGGCCGGCTCGACTTCTACACCGAGGGCGTGCTGCTGCTGACCAACGACGGCGAGCTCGCCGCGAAGTTGCTCGCGCCGGCGAACCACGTCGCGAAGACGTATCACGCGAAAGTCCACGGCCAGGTCACGCAAGAGCAGCTGTCGCGACTGCGCGCGGGTATCACGCTCGAAGACGGCACGGTCACGCAGCCGGCTGAGGTCTCGCTGCTGCCTTCGGAGAGCAAGCACAGCTGGGTCGCGGTCACGATCTTCGAAGGCAAGTACCACCAGGTGCATCGCATGTTCGAAGCGCTCGGGTTTCGCGTCGACAAGCTGCAGCGCGTCGCGTTCGCGAACCTGACGTTCCACCATCTGCGCGTCGGCGATGCGCGCGAGCTCACGCAGCAGGAGCTGAACCAGCTCCTCGACGGAGCTGGCCTGCCACGCGGGCCGGTCGCGCGCGGTCGCTGGCGCGCGTCGCGCGAGGCGACCGACATGCCACGGCGTGCGCGTGCGAACGCGCGGGCCGAACGCGAGCTCGCCGAAGCCGGCATCGCTGCGCCCACGCCGAACGCGCCGCCGGCGCCGTCGTCGCAAGCGTCGCGGTCGTCGCGGCCGGAGCAGTCATCGCAAGCGTCGCGGCCGGAGCGGTCGTCGCAACCGTCGCGGTCGTCGAGGCCGGAGCGGTCGTCGCAACCGTCGCGGTCATCGCGGTCGTCGCAACCGTCGCGGTCGTCGAGGCCCGAGCGGTCGTCGAGACCGGAGCGGTCGTCGAGGTCGGAGCGGTCGTCGAGACCGGAGCGGTCGTCGAGACCGGAGCGGTCGTCGAGGCCGGGGTCGTCGAGGCCGGAGCAGTCGTCGAGGCCGGAGCGGTCGTCGAGGCCGGGGTCGTCGAGGCCGGAGCAGTCGTCGAGGCCGGAGCGGTCGTCGCGGCCGGAGCGGTCGTCGCAACCGGAGCGGTCGTCGCAACCGTCGCGGTCGTCGCGGCCGGAGCGGTCGTCGACGCCGGCGAAGTCCTCGTCGTACTCGTCGTTCGGCAAGCGCGGTCAGGGACGCTCGACGGGCCGCAGCAAGCGGCGCTAGATTCGCTGCATGCCCGACGTGATCGTGATCGGTGACGGCCCCGGTGGCCTCAGCGCCGCGCTGTTTCTCGCGAAGAACAAGCTCGACGTCGCCGTGTTCGGCCAGGACCGCACCGCGATGAACTACGCGCTACTCAAGAACTACTTGGGCTTGCCCGAGCTCGCCGGCAGCGAGTTCCAGGTGATCGCGCGCGCGCAAGTCGGCGCGTTCGGCGTGACCGTGCGCGACGTTCACGTCGAAGGCGTCGCCGCGACGGGCAAGCACGCGTTCACCGTCACGCTCGAAGGCGGCGAGCAGGTCAGCGCGAAGTACATCGTGCTGTCCGAGGGCAAAGGCCCGCGCCTCGCGAAGCAGCTCGGCCTCGTGTTCGACGAGAAGACCGGCATCGCCACGGATCGCAACGCGAAGACGTCGGTCGACGGCGTGTACGTCGTCGGGCGCTCGGCGAGGCCGGGCCGCAGCCAGGCGATCATCAGCGCCGGCGATGGCGCGGCGGCCGCGATCGACATCCTGTCGCGTGAACAGAACGCGGACGTCGTCGATTGGGACGAGCCGCCGAAGGCCTGAGCTTGGATGTCAACCTCATCTACTGGGTCATCATCCCGGCGACGACGGCGGGGGTTGGCCTCGCACGCAAGCTGGCCGAGCATCGACGAGTCCGCCGCGAGCTCGCGCGGCGGCCGGCGCTCGGCGCCGAGACGCCGGACGGCACCGTCGTGCGTGTCACCGGCACGGTCCGTCTTCGCGACACGTTGATCGTCGCGCCGCTATCGGGCGTCGAGTGCGTCGCAGCACGCGCGCGGGTGTCTGCCGAGATGTGGAACACGCGCGGCGCGCGCAAGCCGCGCGAGTGGTTCGCGATCGTCTCGTTCCTGATCGAGCGCGACGGCGAGCCGCCGGTCGTCGTCGAAGGCGAGCACGCCGAGATCGCATTGCCGACGCAAAAGCTAGCGCGGCCGAAGGCGGGCAGCGACGCGCTCCACCGCCGCGAACAGCTGCTGCTCCAGCTCGGCATCGGCGCGCATCGCGCGCGCGGCGGTGGCTTCGAAGAGGTCGCCGTCGTGCCGGGAATGCATGTCTCGGTCGTCGGGCTCATGATGCTCGGCCAGGCGATCGAGCCGCCGCGCACCGACGACCAGCGGATGTTTCGCGAGTCACCCGCATCGACGCTGCGGCTCGTCGGCAACGCCGCGCACCCGATCGTGATCGGCAGCCCGATTGCGTGATAGCGTGCGCGTCCGATGGAGCTTCGCGCGCTCACCGTCCTCGACTCGCTGCAGCCGCAACTCACCGGTTTCTTGCAGACCGTGTGCGCCGGATTCATGCCGCTCGAGCAGGAAGCGGCGGCGTTCGTCGAGATCGCGCCGGGCATCGCGATCAACCAGCTGACCGACGTCGCGCTCAAGACCACGACGTGCCGGCCCGGCATGCAGATCGTCGAGCGCGCGTACGGCATGCTCGAGCTTCACGACCGCGACAAGGGCCAGGTCGAAGCCGCGGTCGACGCGATCGTCGGCCGCATGGGCGTGTCGCGCAGCGATCGCATGAAGCCGAAGATCGTCTCGTCGCAGACGATTACCGGCATCGACGGTCACCAGAGCCAGCTGATCAACCGCATGCGCCACGGCGACATGATCGTGCGCGAGCAGACGCTGTACATCCTCGAGGTCTATCCGGCCGCGTACGCCGCGATCGCCGCCAACGAAGCCGAGAAGGCGGCGCCGATCCATCTGCTCGAGATGATCACGTTCGGCGCGTTCGGCCGGCTGTGGCTCGGTGGCTGGGAAGCCGAGATCAAGGCCGCGCGCGACGCCGCCGAGGCCGCCCTCGCAAAGATCGACGGCCGCGAGTCGAAGTAGCCGATCGTTCGCGCTCCAACCTCGCATTCGTCCAGGCGAGTCGTGGTGCGGTTGTTGTAGGATTGGCGCATGTGGGCGGCGATTCAGTGGGTGACCGGGACTACGACGTTGATTGCGTTCGCCATCGCCGTCGTTGCGAGCGTGCTGCGCGCACGGATTCGACGGGACGTCGACGTCATCCAGGCGGCTCCAGAGGCGGAGCGAACCGAGATGGCAAGCGTGG
>DASXEF010000523.1:0-3993 GCA_036490255.1 Kofleriaceae bacterium | reverse complement strand
GGCGACAACACGGCGTGGCGCTGGGGCTATCTCGAGAAGCTGTGGATCTCGAACAAGTACGACCGATCGTCCGAGTTCGGCGACGGCGACAAGCCCGAGATCGATGTCGGCGACGCGCTCGGTTGGTTGCTCGATCATCCGTCGACGCGATTCCTGCGCGAGCTCAGCGTCGGCATCGTCGAGTACCAAGACAACAGCTACGGCGGCATCGCCAAGGTCATCGGCAAGCGCGCGCTGCCGACCCTGAAGAAGCTGATCCTCGGCGATTTCTATTACGAAGAGACCGAGCTCAACTGGAGCTCGATCGGCGACGTCACGCCGATCTACAAGGCCGCGCCGAACCTCGAGAGCTTGACCGTGCGCTCGGGCGGCATCAAGTTCGGCAAGCTCGAGCTGCCGAAGCTGCGCGAGCTTCGCATCATCACGGGCGAGCTCGACAAGGGCGCGTTCAAGTCGATCATGGACGCGAAGTTGCCGCACCTCGAACGCCTCGGTTTGCAGCTCGGCGACGAGCTCAAGTTCAAGGTCAGCGATCTGCAGCCGATTCTCGACGGCCGGCTGTTCCCGAAGCTGAAGCACTTGGGCCTCGGCAACTCGGCGCAAGGCGACGCGATCGCGCAGGCGATCGCGAGCTCGAAGATCGCGGCACAGCTCGAGTCGCTCGACATGGCCAAGGGCACGATGGGCGACGTCGGCGCGCGAGCGCTCGCGGCCGCAAAGCTCCCGAAGCTGAAGACGATCGACATCGAGCGCTGCTACCTGTCGAGCGCCGGCATCGCCGCGCTCAAGAAGCTCGCGAAGGTCGAGAACCCGAAACAGCAAAAGACCGGCGAGGATGCCGACGACCGCTACATCTCGGGGCGCGAGTAGTGGCGACCAACCCCGAGCTCGAAGCGTTGATCGATGCGGCGCCCGACGACAAAGCGAACTACGCCGTCTACGGCGACTGGCTGCAGGCCAACGGCGACGTCCGCGGCGAGCTGATCGCGCTGCAGCTCGCCGGCAAGGACGGCAAGCGGCTGATCGCAGCGAACGCCGAGCACTTCTACGGCCAGCTCGCGCCGTTCATCGACATGCTCGAGCAGAGCAAGTACGCGGACCTCGGCCCGACCACGTCGTGGCGATGGGGATTTCTCGACACGCTGTGGCTCGGCCAGAAGCGCGACCACTCGCGGACGTTCAAGGGCAAGGCGCCGGTCGACCTCAACCAAGCATTCGGCTGGATCATCGACCATCCGTCGGCGCGATTCGTGCGCACGGTGACCGTCGGCATCGAGAACTACGAGGACAACAGCTACGAGGCCGTCGCACGCGCGATCGCGGTGCGGCCGCGCCCGACGCTGACCACGCTCGTGCTCGGTGACTTCTACTCCGAAGAGACCGAGCTCAACTGGAGCAACCTCGGCGACGTCTCGCCGATCTGGGCCGCGGCGCCGAACCTCGAGCGAATCACGTTGCGCTCGGGCACGATCGCGACCGGCGCGCTCGAGCTAGCGAAGCTGCGCGAGCTGCACATCATCAGCGGTGGGCTCGATCGCGAGACGTTCGATCACATCCTCGCGGCGGCGTTGCCGAACCTCGAGCGCCTCACGCTGCAGCTCGGCGAGGACCTCGAGTTCGAGGTCGGCGAGCTCGCGCCGATCCTCGACGCCACGCGCTTTCCCAAGCTCGTCCATCTCGGCCTCGGCAACTCGCCGAAGGGCGACGAGATCTGTGCCGCGATCGCGAGCTCGCGGATCACAGCACAGCTCGAGTCGCTCGACATGGCGCTGGGCACGATGGGCGACGCCGGTGCGACTGCACTCGCCGCCGGCACGTTTCCGCGGCTGAAATCGATCGACGTCGGCAAGTGCTTCTTGAGCGAAGCCGGCATCGCGGCGCTGTCGAAGCTCACCGCGCTCGTCGGCGACGACGATCAGAACGACGAAGAGCCCGACGACCGCTACATCTCCGGCCGAGAGTGACTCAGTGCCGCTTCAGCAGATCGCCGAGCGTCTCGCGGACGTTCGGGTTGGTCTCGATCTCGTAGTGCTGGCGCAGGATCGGCAGCACGTCGGCGTTCTCGAGGTGCGCGAGCGAATCGACCGCGGCCTTGCGCAGCGGGTCGACCTCTTGGCGCAACACCATCACCAAGAACTCGCCGGCCTCGACCGTCTGGATCTTGCCGATCGAGCGCAGCGCCGCGACGCGCACTTTCATGTCGTTGCTCTCGCGGTAGATCCGCGCGAGCGGGTTGAACGCGTGCGGGAAGTGCAACCCTTCGATCGCCGTGTTCGCCGCTTCCTGGACGCCCGGATCGGGATCGTCGAGCGCGCGGCGCACGATCACGAACGAGCGTTTGAAGAAGAGGTGCTTGAGCGCGGTCACCGCCGCTTTGCGCACGGCCGGCACCGGCGATTCGAACAGTCGCTCGAGCGGTGACAGCGCCGCGTACGCCTGCAGCTCGCCGAGCAAGCGCGCGACCTCGGCGAGCGTCTCGGGATCGTCGGCGGCGTTGCGCGTCTGCGCGTCGGCGAGCGTCAACAGCACGACGAGCGCGCGCCGACGCAGTCCGTTCGGATACTTGAGGTCGCCGATCACCGATGCCGCGACCGCGAGCGGATCGCCGTTCATCTCCCACTCGACGAGGTCGGTGAACCAGATGTCGGCGTACGCGTGCTGCTGCTTGAGATAATCCGGCAAGCCCGGCAGCTCGATCGGCGGCGACGCGAGCCCGCGATAGCGCTGTGCGATCGCGGCGAACCGCTTCTTCGCGCGCTCCGGCAACTCGAGCCCGGCGAGCCGATCGAAACACTCGCGCACGCTCGGGTAGTCGCCGACCGCCGAGTGCTGCGACGCCGCGGCGAGCAGCGCGTTCTCGACCATCTGCACCGGCACGCCGGTCTCGACGAACTTCTCGGCGCAGCGCACCCACGTCAGCGCGCTCTTCTGTTGATAGTGGCGGTCGTACGGCAAGCCGGCGCGCGCGGCGAACGCGGCCGCTTCTTGATACAGCGTCGCGGCGGCGTGGAGCTCGCCGCGCTCGAGCGCGAGCTTGATGAAGTCTTCGTAGTACTGCAGGACGTAGAACTTGAGGTTGTCCTCGCGCAACGCGCGGATGCAGTTGACGTAACCCTCGGCGAGGTTCTCGAACTGCGACGAGTCCTTGCCGAGCTTGAGCAAGATCTGGAAGCAATCGAACGCGCGCTCGAGCTCGCCGGTCTGCTCGAAGTCATCGGCCACTTGCTCGAGCTTGCGCTGGCTCTCGACGAGCGCGCGGCGCGCTTCGCTCGATTGCGGATCGAGCCGGACCACGGCGAGCCCGTAGTCGAAGTGCACGAGCGCGTGCTCGTACGGACGATGCGTCAACCCGGGATGGTGCAGCAGGCTCTTCCACGCGGCGACCGCGTCCGGATACTGCTTCGCCTTCTCGTACGCGACCGCGGCGTGCACCGGCAATCCCGCCTGGTGATAGAGCTGCGCCGCCTCGACCCACTTCTTCTCCATCTCGGCCAAGCGCGCGCGCAGCGCGACGTGCTCGTCGCCGATCAGCTGGCCGCGCGCCATGTCGAAATAGTGCAGATAGAGATAGATGAACGCGGCCTCGCGCGCGCGACCGAGGTGGCGATAGATCTCGCCGAGCCGGCGCAACCAATCGTCGTACTCGTAGTTGATGACGTGGGTCTCGCCGATCAGGTCGCGAAAGTGCCGCTCGGATTCGTTCCACCTGCCCTGCTGGAAGAACGCTTCGCCTTGATCCGCGGAGCTCTCGATCGAGTTGAACGCCTTGCGCGGCACGAGCTACCAGCCTAGCACTCAGTTCGCCACGGCAAACGCGACGGCTGCCGCGCAATACGTGCCGGCCGCCGGAGTCGTCCACGTTTCGTAATACGTGGGCGGCGGGATCGGATCGATACCCTCGAGATGAGCCCAACCGTCGCCGTACTCCAGCGAATCTTCGCCGAAGCCGAGTGTCAGAGGGCCGTTGCCGTTGATCCGCGATGTGCTCGTTTC
>DASXEF010000471.1:0-6390 GCA_036490255.1 Kofleriaceae bacterium | reverse complement strand
GTCGCCGCGCAGCCGGTCTACGCCGTCGCGGCGCCGAGCTACGCGCCGCCGCCCGCGGTCGCCGTCGCCGCCCCTGTGGTCGATCCGGACGCGCGCGTCAACGCGGACCGCACGCTGCTCGAGCTCGGCGCGTCGCTGAGCACCGCATCGTTCGGCCTCGACGGCGAAGTCGCGTTCCCGCTGACGCCGAGGGTGCGGTTCGGCGTCCTGCTCGGCCTCGACTATATGTGGAACGGCTTCGCCGACATCAGCGAGAGTGACACGCTCGTTCACGGCGGCGGCGAGCTGCGCTACGTCGGCGCGGGCCGCAACCACGTCGACCTCGGCATCGGCGGCGGGGCCGCGCACGACACGACGTACTCGGGTAACGGCGGGTTCGCAGTGGCGCGCATCGCACTCACGCACGAGATGGGTCGCGAATCGGTCTCGTTCGCGCTCGCGCCGACGGTGTTGTTCGACTTCCAAGGTCAGTACGAAAACAGCTTCAGCGTGTTCGCGTCGCTGCGCTTGGGGTACGCGCTTTGACCGAGGCCGCGTTGCTGCTGCGCGCAGGCGATCCCGACGCGACGCAAGAAGCGCTGCGCGCGCTCCTGCCACGCGTGCGGTCGTGGTTGTTCCGCTTGCTCGGCGGCTCGGCGGATCTCGACGACGCGACGCAAGAAGCGTTGACCGAGATCGCGCGATTCCTGCCGCGCTTCGAGGGCCGGTCGTCGCTCGCGACCGCGGCGCACCGGATCACGGTCCGCGTCGCGTATCGCTACTTCGGCGCGGGCAAGGACGAGATGCCGCTCGAATCCGTGCCCGAGCTCGTCGATCCCGAGCACATCGAATCGAAGGTGATGGCGCGCGAAGCACTCGCGCGGCTGCACCGCTGCCTCGATCGCTTGCCGCCTCGGCGCCGCGTCGCGTTCGTGCTGTGCGCGATCGAAGGGCTCACTCCGACCGAGGCGTCACGCGTCGCCGGCACGACGGCGCTCGCGATGCGTGCGCGCCTCATTCACGCGCGGCGCGAGATCGCGCGCATGCTCAAGCACGATCCGTATCTCGCGCGCTGGATCGACAAGGAGGCGTCGCGATGAAACCGACGCTCACGCCCGAAGCACTCACCGACGAGCTCGCTCAGCTCGCGGGCCGCGCCGAACCGCCCACGCTCGCCGACGGCGAAGTGCGCTGGATGATCGATCGCGCGATCGACGAAGCCGCGTCGCCCACCGCGCGGTCGCACGGTCGCACCGCGTGGCACGCGTTGCCGCTCGCCGCGCTCGCCGCGGCCGCGATCGCGTTCGTCGTGCGCGCTCGCCCCGTCGCCGTCGACAGTCACGACGCGCAGGTCATGCACCTGACGCTACCGACCGGCGATCGCCTGACCGGTGTCGCCGGCGCGCGGTTCGACGTCGAGCAGCTCGCCGCGAGCGACCGCCGGCTGCGCCTGCACAGCGGACTCGTGCTGTTCGACGTCGCGCATGTCGTGCCCGGCCAGCGTTTCTCCGTCGCGACGCCGCAGCTCGTCGCGATCGCGAAGGGCACCGTGTTCTCGGTCGAGACCGACGCGATCGGCTCGCGCGTGCGCGTCTACGAAGGTGTCGTCGAGGTCGAGCAAGGCGGCGAGCAACACGATCTCGCAGCTGGATCGGTGTGGGATTCGGCGACGCACCAGACCGCGATCGCGCTCGCGAGACCCGCGAGCCTGGCCACGACCATCGCGACGGCGCTCGACGAACGCGCCGCCGCGCCGGTCGAAGCACCAGCACCAGCACCAGCACCAGCCGCTACCGCGACGGCGATGATCGCACAGGCCCCCGCACCCGCATCACCGCCGGAGCCCACGCCGATCGCACCTGCTGCGCCCGCGATGCCGGATCTGCACCTCGCGCAGAGCGCGCTCACCGACGGCAAGCTCGAGCACGCGCTCGAGCTCGCGAAGCAAGCGACGACGATCGACGGTGCGACCGCCGCCTGGTGGCTCGTGCTCGCGGATGCACAGCGCGGGCTCGGCAACGCGAGCGATGCGGCCGATGCCTACGATCGCGCCGCGCGCATGCAAGCTGGCGCGGAGCGCGCCGAGGCCGGTTATTCGGCGGCCTACGTGCGCCTGCACGAGCTGAACGAGCCGGTGCTCGCGTTGAGCTCGCTGATCGCCGCGCACGCCGACGACGACGGCTCGCCGCTCGAAGAACGCGCGCTCGGCTTGCGCGCGGAGATCCTCGTCGCGCTCGGCCGCAAGCACGAGGCCGCCGACGTCGCCACGAGCTATCTCGCGAAGTTCCCGAAGGCGGATCTGCACGCCTACATGACCGCACTCACTCGATGAGCCGCACGACACGCGACAAGCTCCCGACTGAACAGCGCCCGCGGCTCGAGCGCGACGTGGCGCTCCAAGATCGCCGCCCGACGATCGAGCTCGATCCGCGCCGCGTGCGCGAGCCCGCGCCGCTGCCGAAGCGCTAGCCGAGCCCGAGGTTCTTCGCGAGCGCGACGAGCTGCGCGAGCGCGGCCGGCACCGTGCCGACGCCGTCTCCGATTTGCGTGACGTGCAGCTCGTTCACGTTCTGGCGCAGCGCGAGCGCGATCTGCGGCAACCCGGCGATCAGCGTCTGCATCCCGCGCACCTGCGCGAGCTGCTGCTCGAGCTCGCCGAGCCGGCGTTGATGCGCGACCGCGAGCTCGTTGTCGCGATCGCGCGCTTCGGCATCGCGGCGGCGCAGCTCGAGCGTGTGCTCGAGCTCGAACAAGCTCTGGCGCTGCGTCGCTGCGAGCCGCGCGTGCTCGGCTTCGAGCGCATCGGTGTCGGCGGCGGCTTTTGCGCGGCGCTGCTCGCGCTCGAGCTCGATCGCCTCGGCGGTCGCCTGCGCGGCGAACGCGCGGATCTCGCGGTCGGTCGCCGCGCGTCGCTCGGCGACGGCGCGCTTGCGGTCGAGCTCGGCGAGCTCGGCGCGGCCGGCGATCGCGGCGCGAAACGGCGCCTGCAGATCGCCGAACACGTGCGCGCTCTGCACGCGGACCTGCTGGATCTCGATCGTGTCGATCACGACGCCCCAGCCGCGGTTCGTGGTGTCGTCGGGCGCGCCTTCGCCGCCGACGACCGGCGCGATCTCCGCCATCAAGTAGCCGGCGATCGCTTCTTTGCGTCGCGTCAGGCAATCGTCGAGCGATAGGTTCGCGACGAGCCGCCGCGCCGCGCCGACGAACATCTCGCGCAGCGTCGCGCCGAGCTTCTCGCTCGCAGCTTCGACGTACGTGAAGTTGAGCACGCGCGCGGCGAGCAGCGGCGCGACGATGCGATACACCGCGATGCCGGTGACCGCGACGCCGACATGCTCGCGCGTGATCTGATCGGCGGTGAACTCGATGCGCTGCAACGTCGTCGGCACGATCGCGACCGACTCCCACGGCCATTTGAAGATCCGCCTGCCCTGTCCCGAGCGCGCGCGATCGACCGCGCCGCGCCGCGTGCACACCAAGTACTCGCTCGGCTTCGCGGCGATGAAGCCCCAGCGCTTGAGCTTCTCGGGATCCTCGACGGGCTTGCCGCTGCGCCAGCCGTTTTGATAGCGCTCGATCGCGTCGCTGGTGGAATCCATCGCGACGCATCGTGCAGCGCGCGTGCCCGCACAACCGCGCGACCGCACGTGCGCGCACCTGCTTCGCTTCGGCGCAGCTGCGTCATCTCGGAGCGCAAGCCCGACCGGCGACGGCGCAAGCGATCACCCGACGCGCGAGCGACGCGGTTTGTTCGTCGATCGGGCTCGGGCTCGGGCTCGATCAGAGATTCGAACGCAATCGAAACGATCTTTCTAACGCTTGTTGCGACCGATGTCGCTGAAGTCGTCATCGACCGACGCTTGCGTGGTCTCCGACGACTGCCAATCGACGAGCTGCGAATCGTCGACGGCGATCTCGCGCGAGCGCCAACCTTCTGCTTCCGTCTCCGCATCGTCGGCTTCGGTGCCGGTGCGCCGCGGCTTGCTCGGCGGCGTAGGCGGCGTGGTCGGCGGCGTCGCGGACGCCATCGGCCGGCGCGGCTGAGTCGTCTGATTGAGCCGACCGATGCCGGTGTTGCTCTGACGGAAGCGCTGGCCGGTCGGCGTGCGCGCGCGCGCCGGCGCGGCCGGACGCTCGTCGGATTCGAGCTCGGTGATCAGATCGGCGAGCGGTTGGCTCACCGCTTTCTCGCTCGCGGCGATCGTCGCTGCCTCCGGCGGCGGCGCGAGCACGCTGTTCATCGGCGGCGGCGTCGGCCGCGTCGGCGGGCCCAAGCTCGCGCGCGTGAGCACCGGCGGCGTCGCGGTGAACGTCTGGCCGATCGAGCGCGTGCCGATCTCGGCGATGCACGCCCAGATGATGTGCGCCGGTACGTGCTCGCACAGGTTCGGTACGCCGATCGTCTCGACGACGAGCTGTGCGTCGACCTTCGGCGCACCCATGCACGCCGTCAGCACGCGCGCCCATAGCGGACGCGGCAGATGCGTCGACAGCACGTCCGGCGTGACGTGGCGCAGGACGTCGTCGGCGGTTCCGATGCCGAGCTCGAGCGCTTGGCCGAGCGCGTCGCCGAAGAACGCCTTTACGTTCACGACACCACCGCGTTAGTCACACCAGCACGCGCCGCCGCCGCCGAAATACACGCCCAGAGCACCTCGTGGGGAATGTGCATCGCCAGCACGTCGGGCGTGATCGTCTCCATCACGCGGTCGGGCGTCATCGAGCCCGCGGCCAGTGAGGCCTGCAAGACTTTGCTCAAGAGCTCGGGCGGCAAGTGGTTCGCCAGCACGTCGGGCGTGGCATGCGCGAGCACGTCGGTCGGGTTGAAGATCTGGTTGTCGAGACCCGACTTCACGACGTTCGCAAACCACGCCTTGCGAGGATCTTGGGACATTCCGAAACGGTACACCGGGCCTTGCATTGCGGGGGGGCGTCTTGCACGGTCAAAACGTGCCCGAGCCTCGGTCGAAAATCGCCTCCGGTACCGTGCTGTACCGATTCGTCGGCGAGCCGAAAGCAACGGAAGTGCTGCTGGTTCATCCGTCGGGCAACTACAACCGGCGCGCGCCGTGGGGAATCCCTAAAGGGGCGCCAAATCCCGACGAAGGACTCGAAGCGACCGCACGTCGTGAGACGTGGGAAGAGACCGGGATCGAAGTCACCGGTGTGCTGGTCGACCTCGGCCACGTCGACTACACGCGGTCGAAAAAGCGCGTGCATGGTTACGCGGGTCCCGCACCCGACGGCGTCGCGCCCAAGTGCGCGTCGTGGGAAGTCGACAAGGTCGAGTTCATCGAGATCACACGCGCGAGACGGATCATCCATCCCGATCAGGCGCCGTTACTCGATCGCCTCGAACAGCACTTGCTGAACCCACACGTCGCTTAACAGTTCGTTGCGGATCGCGCCGCAAGTTGTCGACACGTGTCGAGAAACCTGACATCGCGATCATTCGATTTGACAAAACAGCGCGGTGTGCGAAACATCCCCTCTCCCGAAGCTCGAGGGTTTCGAGGCTCGGGGCACTGCCGAGTAGGTCCAACCCGCTGATCTCCTGCGGGTGAGCCCTACCTGACCGGTCGGGTCGTTGCGACGCGCTTGCTGGGTGCGCAACGTGCAGTGAAACGACTTTGCGGTCGACTCGTACTCTCGTAGTCGGGAACAACGAGCGGGCTGCAACGGTTCGTTGGAACTCGGCGTCTTATCCAGAATCAGGAGTACTCACCATGACCACCACGCATACAGCTCGTCGCCGGCAGCCCGTTTCGCGCCGGACGACGCCGCATGGGCGGGTCCACCGTACCGGTGCACGTACCGGCGCGACGGCTCCCGTCGTCGCCGGAGCTCCAATCGTCGCGAATGACGAGAAGCCGACGCGCGCGGTTTCGCCGAAGCCGATGCGCACACCCGACGCCGACGATCACCTGGCCGCGTATTTCCGTCAGCTGGCCGAGCACGAGCTGCTCACGCCGGAAGACGAGCGCGAGCTCTCGCAGGGCATCGAAGACACCGAAGTGCTGACGTGGGAGCGCGTGTTCGCGCGCGCCGATGTCGCGCACGCCGTGCTCGCACTCGTCGAGCCGAACCTCGAGAACCCGATCGCGTTTCCGAAGCTCATCAAGTGCGCCGACGAGATGTGCAAGAGCAAGCGCGCGTTCAAGGACGCCAAGCTCGGCAAGAAGCTCGCGGTGCAGGCAAAAGATGCGGCGGCGAAGCTGCGTGCGCTCGATCTCGATCGCGTTCACATCGATGCGGTGGTGCGCGAGCTTTATCGCGCGCGCGAAAACGCGCTCGCCGGCAACGACTCGTGGTGGCACGACGGCGCGAGCACCGACGCGGCTGCATATCTCGACGATCTTCGCCAGGCGTATCGCGACGCGGCGAACCTGCGCGACGAGTTCGTGCGGG
>DASXEF010000779.1:0-10599 GCA_036490255.1 Kofleriaceae bacterium | reverse complement strand
CCGCGTCGCTTCGGGCGCGTTGTCGGCGAGCTCGTGGATGCCGTTGACCGCGTCGTCGAGCCGCAAGAACTTCGGATCCAGGCGGAGCAGGGCGACGACATCGTCGATCGGCGATGCCGCGGTGAGCGTGCCGACTTTCTTGCCGTTGTCTTTGCCGGTGTCCTTGATCTCGCGATAGCGAGTCAGCGCCTTCGCGAACAGTTGCTTGCGCAGCTCGCGGTCGGCTTTCGCCGCCGAGATCTCGTCGACGACCGGCTGCAGTCGCGCGACGAGCGTGTCGTACCACTTCTGCGAATCGTCGAACTTGCAGTCGGCGAGCTCGACGTAGCCGGCGAGCAAGCTCGCCTCGGGCCACAGCGGCGACGTCGGGAACGTGCTGAGAAACTCGTGCACGAGATCGCGCGACGTCGCGAGCTCGCGCTTCTGATACATCGACCACGACGCCTCGAACAGCGCGTCGCTGAGGTACAGCGAATCGTCGGGGATCTGGAAGTAGTGGTAGTACGCGTCGTCGTACTCGCCTTGCTCGTGCGCGATGCGGCCGAGCCCGAGCCGGGCGAGATCTTTGATCGTGAAGTAGCGATCGTCGACGACGAACGTGACCTTCGAATCGTCCGGTGTGCCGGCGATCTCGCACATCGCCTCGGCGGAGCTCTTGAGCTCGCCTTGCTTCGCCCAGATCACGCCGCGCAAGTACACCGCCGACGAGTACAGCCGGCTCTGCTTCGAGATCTGCGCGAGCTCGCCCTGCGCGTCGGTGTAGTTGCCGGCGTCGTACGCGGCGCGGCCGCGCAGGTACGCGCGCTCGCCGGCGGCCGACACGGGGATCGGCTCCGACGTCTTGATCGCCTCGAGCCGCGCGAGCACGCCGGCGTGATCGCGGGTCTCGATCGCGATGTCGACGGCTCGGCGATGTGCCGGGCCCCAGTACGCGGCGCTAGGTCCGCGCTTCAGGATCTCGTCGATCACGTCGAGCGATGCGCCGTACGCGCCGGCACGTGCGAGCGCGACCGCGAGATCGTATTGCGCATTTTGAAACTCGACGAAGTCGGTGAACGACGAGTAACGCGGCGATTTGACGATCGCGTAGAGCGCGACCGCGGCATTCGTGAACGCACCGTCGGTGAGCAGCTGCTCGCCCGCGGCGAGCTCGCGCTTGAGCGACTCGAGCGTGCCGCTCTCGACATCGATCAGCTTCATCTGCGCGAGTGCCGAGAAGTACTTCGCGAGCGGATCGTCGACCGCGGGCGCTGATCCCGAGCCGTCCGCGTAGGCGGACGTCGCGAGCATCAGCACGATCGCGATCAGCCGTTTCACTTCTTGCCGCCCTTGTCGACCACCGGCGCGGCGGCTTTGACCGAGACGTCGATGCCGATGCCGTAGCTGCCGTGCTCGGACTTCTTCCACGCGTACGCGATGTCGCCGGAGTCGTGCGCCTTCGCGGCGACGACGAGATCCTTTTGCGCGACCGCTTTGACGACGATCTGCGACTCGGTGCTCTCCGTGAACGAGTCGTCGTCTTTGCCGGCCGCCTCGACGTGAAACGTGACGAGGTGGCGACCGGGCGCGACGTAGCCATCGAACCGCACGCCGTCGTCGCCGGCGATCGCGCCGCCGGCATCTTCGTAGACGGTCGCGCCGTCGAGCCGGATCTGCGCCTTGCCGACGCCGTAGTAACGACCGCTCGTCCACGCGAAGCGGATCTGGATCCGCGTCGAATACAGCGCGCTCGCGACCGCGTTCGCACGCGCGCGCGACTTGAACAGCTCGTCGCGCAGCGACAGATACTCCTGGCGCAGCGAGTCGACGTCGGGCTCGTTCTTCGCGTCGGCTTTCGTCGTCTCGGGCTTGGTGGCGTCGTTCGCCGAGCCAGAGCCGGTCGCGCCGCTGGATTCCGGTGTCGGCGCGATGGCCGCGCTACCGGCATCGCCGGCAGCCGCAGAACCCGCATCGGATCCCGCGGCGGGCGGCGGCGGCGGTGGTGGCGGCTTCTTGTGTCTCGGTGCCGCGACCGCTAACGCGGGCACGCTCAGGGCGATCAAGATCCGTGCGACGCGTGAGTAGCTAGGCATCGAAACTCTCGTCAGTTGTGGAACGGCAGGAACAGCGAGATGCCTGCCGTGATCGCGACATCGTTGACCAAGAAGTGCTCGTCGAGCAGCGTTTGCCGGAACGTCCGATCACGAGCATCGATCCGGAACGCCCAAGCCTGACCCATGAACAGTTTAATGCCGAAACCGAGCACGCCGGCGGCGCCGCGGCTGGTACTCGAGTCGATCACACCAACTCCGAGATCGCCGTGCAGGTCGAAGTGAACGACACTGCCACCGAGACGGAGCTTGCCGTACACCGGGCTCCACTGCAGCACGGACTCGGCGAACAAGATCCGCGCGTACGGATCGGCGAGCACAACGCCGCGGTTGTCTTCGAGCGTGCGAATGATGTCGGCGTTCGCGTGCGTGAACCAGCCCGCGAACTCGACCGCGGTCTCGTCGGTCATGTGATACGTGTACGAGCCGCCGACGATGTACGTGCCCGACAGCAAGTCGCTGTCGTAGTAGCCGCCCATCACCGAGAGCTCGTGGCGACGCGCTTTGACGAAGATGCGATCGACGGCGCCGCGGCGCTTGCGCTTGATCGCCAGGCGATCGGCGATCTCTTGATCGATGCACATCGACGTCGTGCGCTCGGCAGATCCCGAGCCCGATCCCGATCCCGATCCCGATCCGGCTTCGTCGGCGCGTGCGATCGGCGTTGCGAGCGCAGCAGCGACGAGCACGATGAACGCGACGAGCCTCATAGTCCTGTCGGTATCCACACCGATAAGCCGAGCGTCGCGATGATGTTGTTGGTGGGCCGGGTCGTGCCCGAGACTTCTTCGATCGCGAGCACGTCGCGAATGTCGATGCGCACGGTCATCGGCTTCGAGATGAAGAAGTCGATCGCGCCGCCGGCGTCGAACGCGAGCCCTTGCACGTTCGGATTGATCAGCCGGCCGCCGCCCGCGAAGAACAAGAAGTCGGAGTGGACGATGCCGCCGCCGAGCTTCAGCTTCGCGTGGATCGGCGCCCAGAACGCGTTGCCGATCGCGAGATAGCCCATGCCGGCGTCGAAGCGGTTGTCGCCGAAGAACTGACCGATCGGCGCATCCAAGTCGAGCGTGATCGGCGTCAGATCGAATTCGGCGGCGACGCCGAAGTCTTCGGTGATCCAGTAGCCGAGCGTGCCGCCCGCGATCCACGACGAGCTCGTCAGATCGCCGGCCCACAACCCACCGTGGACGACGAGGTTGATCTTGTGGCGCTTGAGAAAGTTCTTCTTCTGCACGCCGCGCGGCTTGAGCGAGTCGCCGAGCTCGCCGGCGAGCGTCTGATCCAAGCACGACGGCAACGGCGCATCCGACGGCTTCGCGGGCGCGGCAGCTCCAGCAGCCGGCGCGGCCGCGGTCGTTGCAACTGGTTGCGCATCGGCCACACCACTCGCGACGACGATCGCGACCGTGGCGAGTGCGAAACCCCATCTCGTTCGCAGCACCAGCTACAAGCGTACGCCGGTTGGCTTCGCAGAGACAACTGCACGAGCGTGATACCATTCCGCGATGGAGCACTTGACGGGGACGCGGATTCGCCGCGAGGCGACACCCGCGACCGTCAACCTTCGAAAGTGCAAGCTCGTCGTGATCAAAGGTGCGCAGCGCGGCACCGAGTTCGTGATCGCGGGCGATGTGATCCGGATCGGCAAGGCGCCCGAGAACGATCTCGTGCTCGCGGACGAGACCGTGTCGCGCGTCCACTTCGAGATCGTACGCGACGCGAAGGGCTACCTCGTGCGCGACATGAAGAGCACGAACGGCACGTTCCTCGACAGCGCCGAGGTCAAAGAGGCGTACCTGCGCGCCGGTTCGGTGATCAAAGCCGGCGAGGTCGAGCTCAAGTTCACGCCGTTCGAAGAGCGCATCGAGATCTTGCCGAGCGAGAAAGAATCGCTCGGCGAGATGGTCGGCAAGTCGCCCGCGATGCGCGAGATCTTCGGCCTCGTGGAGCGGATCGCCCCGACCGACGCGACGGTGTTGATCGAGGGCGAGACCGGCACCGGCAAGGACATGATCGCGCGGACGCTGCACCTGCTGTCGCCGCGGCACGACAAGTCATTCATCGTCGTCGATTGCGGCGCGGTCGCCGGCACGTTGATCGAGAGCGAGCTGTTCGGTCACGAAAAGGGCGCGTTCACCGGCGCGGTGGCGGCGCGCCAAGGCGCGTTCGAGCTCGCGAGCGGCGGCACGGTGTTTCTCGATGAATTGGGCGAGCTGTCGCTCGATCTCCAACCGAAGCTGCTGCGCGTGCTCGAGCAACGCGAGCTGCGCCGTGTCGGCGGGGCGAAGACGATCAAGGTCGATCTCCGCGTGATCGCGGCGACGCGCAAAGATCTCCGCAGCGAGGTCGAGAAGGGCAAGTTCCGCGAGGACCTTTACTTCCGGCTCAACGTCGTGCCGATCACGGCGCCGCCGCTGCGCGAGCGCCGCGAGGACATTCCGCTGCTCATCGATCACATGCTCGCGCGGCTCGCGCACTCGGCGAACGACACCGCGGTGCTCGGCGATGCGACGCGCGCGGCGTTGATGGCGCACGACTGGCCGGGCAACGTCCGCGAGCTGCGCAACGTGATCGAGCGCGCGCTCGCGCTCGGCGCCGATCCGGGCATGCTCGTCGCGCCGCTCGACACGTCGCAGAAGGGCGTGCAGCTATCGACCGCGGTCGAGTTCGATCCGGGCGTGTCGTTTCGCGAGACCAAAGAGCGCTGGACCGAGCTGTTCGAGCGCCGCTACCTGACGTGGCTGTTGCGCCGCGCCGAGGGCAACATCTCGAAGGCCGCGCGCGACGCCGACATGGATCGCAAATATCTGCACAAGCTGCTGCGCAAGTACGGCATCTCGGATCAGGAAGAAGACAACTAGCTCGGTGAATGATTCTCGCGTGCCCGACGTTGTTGGGAGATGGTCCGTCTCGCGCTCGCGCTGATCGTCGTCTCGCAGCTCGCGGTCTGGTTCGCGCTCGCGTCCGTCGGTACGTCGACGACGATCGTCGTGACCGTCGCGCCGCCCGCGACGCGACCGTGGCACGTGCCCGCGACCAAGCTCGCCGATCGCGTCACCTACCTGCACGCGTCGCGCACCGATACGGATCTGCTCGCCGCGTGGAACGCGTACGACGTCTACGTCAGTCGCGATGCGGGCAAGACGTTCGCGCGCGTGCTCGACGCGCCTGGTCAGCTCGACGATGTCGGGTTCGACGCCACCGGCAACGTGCTCGCGATCCGCGACGCGAAGGTCGGCATCCTCGACGCCGACGGCGAACGCTGGCGCACGATTCCGGGCGTCGCGCCGGGCAGCCCGCGCGAGGCCGAGGCCACGCCGCGGTTGATCGATGGTGGCCCCGACATCGTGGTCGCGGCCGCCGGGCGCGATCAGCAGTACTACGGCTGGTTGATCGCGAGCTCCGACGGCGGCGAGACCTGGCGCTATCGCGAGCTCGAGGCGGCCAACGACGCCGATCGCGTGCGCGGCGCGCAATCGAGCGACGGCACGATTCGGATCGCGGTGCCGATCGCCGACGGCGACTATGCCGGCCTCGTGTGGTTCACGTGGACGCGTGACGGTCACATCACGCGCAACCAGATCGACGGTGCGAGCGCCGGGTTCGAGGTCTACGGCGATCTGGCGGTGAAGGGCAACGCGTCGGTGCGCGCGAGCGCCGACACGTGGCGCGAGCTCTACGATGCGCCGGACGGCGCGATCGCGATCGAAGCGCCGGAGCCGATGCTGGTCGCGAATCAGGCGATCTATCGCGTCGATCACGCGCAGCTCGAGCAGTTGCCGTTTTGCGTCGACGGCGAGCATCCGATCGTCGACGCAGCTCACCGCATCTGGATGATCGATCGCAACGGCGCGCCGAGGCTGGCGAAGCTCGGCTCGTGCCCGTCGCTCGAGAACTAGCTACGCTTCGGGCGTGCGCGTCGACAGACGCGACACGTAGCGCGACGCGGTCTTGCGCTTGAGGATGCCGCGGCTCACGGCCTTGTCGACGATCGCGATCGCCGACTTCACGAGCTCTTTCGCTTCGCCCGACTTGCCGTCGACCGCGACGCGCGCGGCCTTGACCGCGGTACGGAGCGTGCCCATCGCGGCGCGGTTCCGCGCGCGATGCTTGATCATCTTGCGGTTCTGCTTCTCCGCGGATGCGATATTCGCCATGGGAGGCGAGCGTTTACCGTGGTTTGGCCGAGGGTGTCAAGCGGGGTCGTGCTGAGCCGACTTCGTTATACAATCCGCGGGAGTACCCGACGGTTCTGTGGATAACCTGGGGATCACGGCCGGTTCGCCGCGCAGTTGTCGACGAGAGCGCGTCCAATCGATCTTGGCTGCTCAAAAAAGCGTCACTTTTTCGCCGCGGCCGTCACCTTCGCGACGTTCCACAGCGAATCCATCTCTTCGAGCGTCGATTGCGTCGGCGTCCGGCCGCGCTCGGCGAGCAAGTCCTCGACGATCGCGAAGCGCTGCTCGAACCGCAGGGTCGCGTCGATCAACGCCTGCTCGGCATCGACGTCCAACTTGCGAGCCAAGTTCACGCTCGCGAGCAGAAGGTCACCGAGCTCGGCGTGCATCTCGGCCGGATTGCCGATCGCCGCTTTGATCTCGCGCGTCTCTTCTTCGACCTTGGCAAACGAGCCTTCCCAGCCCGGCCAGTCGAAACCGATCTTGCCGCAGCGCGAGCCGACCTTTTGCGCGCGGGCGAGCGCCGGTCCGGGCGGAATCCCGTCGAGCGTGCGCGGCTTCGAGATGCCCTTTGCGGCTTTCTCGGCCTTCTTGATATCGTCCCACTGCGCGAGCACCTGATCGGGCGTGTCGATGCCGGTCTGGTCCGCGAACACGTGCGGATGGCGATGCACGAGCTTGTCGGCGATGCCTTTGCTGACCGCTTCGACGTCGAACGCGCCTTCGCGCCGGCGCAGCGCCGCTTGAAACACGATCTGCATCATCAAATCGCCGAGCTCCTCGCAGTGGCCGGCGACGTCGTGGCGCGCGAGCGCGTCGAGCACTTCGTACGTCTCTTCGACGAGAAATGGGCGCAGCGTGTCGAGGGTTTGCTCGCGGTCCCACGGGCAGCCGTTCGGCGCGAGCAGCCGGTCCATGATTTCGCACAGGCGGGCGAACTGGGGAGTTTCCACAGCTGTGCTATACCGCCGCCTTCGTCGTGACCAAGGCCATGCGGCGGGAGAAACTCGCGTTCGCGGATCCCCAGGCGCTGCAAGCGCTGTGCGGGAGCAACAACAGCCGGCTCAAGCTGATCGAGCGTACGGCAGGGGCCGAGGTGCACCTGCGCGGCAACGAGATCACGCTCGAAGGCGAGGACAACGCCGTCGAGGTCGCGAAGAGCGCGGTCGAGCAGCTCTACGATCTCGCGCTCGCGGGTAAGCCGCTGAGCTCCGACGACGTCGTACGCGCGGTCAAGCTCGTCGGCGACGGCGGCCAGCCGCTGCGCGCCGTGTTCGGCGACGTGATCCTGACGCCGCGTGCGGGCAGGCCGATCGCGCCGAAAGGCGCCACGCAAAAGGCGTACATCGATCTGGTTCGCACCAACGACATCGTGTTCGCGGTCGGCCCGGCTGGTACCGGCAAGACGTATCTCGCGATGGCGATGGCCGTGCGCTCGCTGCTCGACAAGCAGGTCCGCCGGATCATCCTGACGCGTCCGGCGGTCGAGGCGGGCGAGTCGCTCGGCTTCTTGCCGGGCACGCTCGAGGAAAAGATCGATCCGTACCTGCGCCCGCTGTTCGACGCGCTCGGCGACATGCTCGAGCCGGATCGCCTGCAGCGCCTGATGGCCGACAAGATCATCGAGGTCGCGCCGCTGGCGTTCTTGCGCGGCCGCACGCTCAACGAGTCGTTCATCGTGCTCGACGAAGCGCAGAACACGACGCCGGCGCAGATGAAGATGTTTCTGACCCGCATGGGCTACGGCGCGAAGCTGGTGATCACCGGCGACCCGAGCCAGACCGATCTGGCGCCGGGTCAGTCGAGCGGCCTGCGCGACGCGCTCGGCCTCGTCGACGGCATTCGCGGCATCGGCACGATCCGGTTCAGCGACGCCGACGTCGTCCGCCACCCGCTGGTCGCGGCGCTGATCCGCGCCTACGACTCGCGCGACCGCGCCCGTTCGGAGGCGCGCGACTCGCGTGCAGCGGCGGCGTCTAAAGATGCAGCACCCCCGCCTGACAAGCTAGACTGATCCCGATGGTGGTGGCGACGCCCGACGATCTGGTGCACGCGGTCACGCGGGATCGCCGGATGTCTGGCTATCGCGTGCGCCGTCAGGGCGATGGCTGGATCGAGCTCGAGGTCGTGTCGCAGCGACCGCGCACGCCGGTGTTGCTCGTGCTCGCGTGGCCCGAGGTCTGGCGCAACGCGGCCGCGTTGAACCCGCACCTCATCCGCGCGCGCTCCGGCAACTACGCGCTCATGCTTGTCGGCGCCGACAACGAGCTCGAAGAGTCGCGGATCGACCGCGAGTATCACGACGCCGACATCACGGCGCTGTCGGAGCCGGTGTCGATGGTGCGCCTGGTCTTGGCGTTGCGCTCGCGCGCCGATGCGATCGCGATGCGGATGACCTCGGCCGCCGGCGAGCTCGAGCTCGAGCGCGCGCGCCACGAGAACGACATGCTGATCTCGATCGGCCGCGCGCTGTCGCAGCAACGCGACATCAACTCGCTGCTGACGATCATCTTGAAGCGCGCGTGCGAGGTCACGTCGGCCGACGCCGGCAGCGTCTACATCGTCGAGGGTCACGAAGAAGAAGTCGCAGACCGCCGGTTGCGCTTCGCCGCGGCGCAGAACGATTCGCGCGTGGTCGAGATGTCGAACTTCACGATGCCGGTCACCGCGACGTCGATCGTCGGCTCGTGCGTGCTGTCGCGCGAGCGCATCAACGTGCCCGACCTCTACAAGCTCGATGCGCCCGGCTCCGGCAACAACCCGTGGGGCCTCGTCCACGACCGCACGTTCGACGACACGTATCGCTACCAGGGCCGCAGCGTGCTCGCCGTGCCGATGATCTCGGCGCGCGACGAAGTCATCGGCGTGATCCAGCTGATCAACAAGCGCGCGAAGGGCTGGATCCAGCTCTCGGATCCGAGCGACTTCGAAGACGGCGTCGTGCCGTTCGATCAGGTGTCGGAGACGTACGTCACGGCGCTGTCGTCGCAGGCCGGCATCGCGCTCGAGACCGGCGTGCTCTACGACGAGGTCAAGACGCTGTTCGAGAGCTTCGTCAAAGCGTCGGTCACCGCGATCGAGAGCCGCGATCCGACGACGTCGGGTCACAGCGAGCGCGTCGCCGAGCTCACGGTCGGGCTGGCCGAAGCGGTCAACAAGACCGATACGGGCCGGCTCGGCTACATGCATTACTCCGACGATCACATCACGCAGATTCGCTACGCGGCGCTGCTCCATGACTTCGGCAAGGTCGGCGTGCGCGAGAACGTGCTGGTCAAAGCCAAGAAGCTCTACGAGCACGAGCGCGAGCTGATCCTGCAGCGGTTCCAGCTGATCAAGCGCGGCTACCGGATCGAAGGGCTCGAGTCGAAGGTCCGCTATTTGACCGAGTCGACGCGCGAGGCGATCGCCGAACAGCTCGCGTCGATCGATTCCGACGTGATCGCGAAGATCACCGAGCTCGACGACGTCGTGAAGTTCGTGCTCGCCGCGAACGAGCCGACCGTGCTCGAGCAGGGCGGGTTCGAGCGGATCGCCGAGCTCGCGCGCATGACCTATCACGACGACGCCGGCAGCGTGCTGCCGATCATCACGCACGACGAAGCGACGTGCTTGCAGATCCGCCGCGGCTCGCTCACCGACGCCGAGCGCGAAGAGATCAACAGCCACGTCAAGCACACCTACGACTTCTTGAAAGAGATTCCGTGGAGCCGCGCGCTGCGCGCCGTGCCGGAGATCGCCGGCGCGCACCACGAAAAGCTCGACGGCACCGGCTATCCGCGCGGCATTCGCGGCGACGACGTGCCGATGGAATCGCGCATGATGGCGATCAGCGACATCTACGACGCGCTCACCGCGAGCGATCGCCCGTACAAGAAGGCGATGCCGCACACCAAGGCGCTCGACATCTTGGAGAGCGACGTCAAGCGCGGCCAGCTCGACCACGAGCTGTTCGATATCTTCAAGTCCGCGCGCGTCTACGAAGCGACGATGTCGCGGCGCCAACCGTGAGCCTGGCGCTCGTCGTCGACGCGAGCGTCCAGAAGCTGCCGCGCGAGCTGCGCGACAAGCTCCGCCGCGAGGTCGCGCGGATGGTCAAAGCCGCGGCGCTCGCCGACGCACGTGACGACTACGAGGTCGCGCTACGGATCTGCAACGATGCGGTGATCCACGAGCTCAACCGCGAATGGCGTGACAAGGACAAGCCGACCGACGTGCTCGCGTTCGCGCAGCGCGAGGCCGCCGTCGCCGATGCGAATTTGCTCGGCGACATCGTGATCAGCCTCGACACCGCCGCACGCCAGGCCAAGCGCGGGATCTATCCCGAG
>DASXEF010000467.1:0-4690 GCA_036490255.1 Kofleriaceae bacterium | reverse complement strand
GTGTGGTTCACCGAGGCGCTCTCCACCCGTCTCGACACGGATCGCGCGCCGATCGTCGTCGTGATGCAGCGGCTCGACCGCGACGACCTGATCGGCCGGCTCGTCGAGCAAGGTGGGTGGTTCCTACTCGAGCTGCCTGCCGAAGACGAACACGGCGAGCCCATCGCACCGTCGATCTTGTCGCGCGAGAAACTCGACGCGCTCAAGGCTCAGATCGGCGCGGCCGCGTTCGCAGCCCAATACCAGCAGCGCCCCTCCGACGACGCGAGCTCGAGCATCAAACGCGTGTGGTGGCGGTTCCATCGCACCGCGCAGGTCGCCGTCACCACACCGCGTCCGAGCGGTTGCGACACGACGATCGCCGCCGTCGATACGCCCACACGATTCGACCGCCTCGTGATCAGCGCCGACCTGACGTTCGGCGGGCTCAAGGCGTCCAACGACTTCGCCGCGATCACGGTCTGGGGACGCGCGGGCGTTGGTCGATACTTGCTCGCCATCTGGTGGAGACGCACGACGCAGCTCGCACAGCGCGATGCGATCAAGGCGCTCAAGCGCGAGTACCCGAGCGCCAAAATCCTCGTCGAGAAAGCCGCCGCCGGCGCAGGCGTGCTCGAGTTGCTCGCCGCTGACGGTATCGACGCGTTGCCGATCACGCCGCTCGGATCAAAGGCCGAGCGCCTCGACCTCGTGAGCCCGGCGATCGAGAGCGGCAGCGTGTACCTACCGCTCGGCGCACCGTGGCTCGGTGCGTTCGTCGAAGAACTCGCCGGCGCGACGCGCCACGACGACGCGCAGGACTCGACGGCGATGGCGCTCGCCGAGCTGGCGACCGGCGCACCGGCTCGCGATCTAAAGCGCGAGTCGGCCGGCTGGTACCGCGTGCTCAATGCGATCAACGGCAACCCGACCGCTGCCGAGCTCGAGCTCGCGGCGGCGAAACGCGTCGACGCGATGGCCGCGAAAGCGGCGGAGGTCGAGCGCGAGCAAGCCGCCGCACGACAAGCACTCAAGCGCTTCAAGAACAAGAGCGGCGGTTGGCGCCGCTCGTCACCGCCTGCACCTGAAAAACCAACCGATCCGGAGAAACCATGACCGACGACGACCAACGACCGACGCCCCCGACGCCCGCGACCTGGAGCGAGCCTGCGGACACGAAGCGCCCGCAGAAGCGCCAGCCGACCGGACTCACTGATCGTTGCGACCTCAATCACGCGATCGCCGAGCTCGTCGCCGCGCGCGACGGTCTCGACGCGGCTGACGCGATACTCAATCGCATCGAACGACGCGAAGCGCGAGAGAACGCGCTAGCTCGGCTGGATCTCGGCCTCCGGTTCGCGTCGGGTGTTCGAGATGCCGTCCGCGGTCGACGCAGCTAGTGCGCGGCGCCACCAAAGCGACTATGCCCGCAACGCGGCTGTTCGACGGCAACCTCGCCGGTGAGAACTTCGAGCTTTCGAGTGATCCGGCGGAGCCCCTTGCTCTCGAGCTGCCGGATCCGCTCGTGCGAGACGCCGGTCATCTGTCCGATCTCGAGGTGCGTACTCTCGCCGCGTTCAGCGATATCGAGCGCGCACGTCGAGGTCATCGACACGACGTGATCGGCAACGCTGTCGGTGAACTGCTCCGCGGCCGCGCGCGACGCATCGGTGCGGAGCTCAAAGTCAGCGGCGAAGATGCGGCCGCGCTCGTTCCGAGTGCCGCCGCGCTCGCGGATATCGAGCAAATGATGGACGCAGCTCACCCATGGGCAGGGGCGTGGACCGTCGACGCATTCAGCGCGCGTTCTTGGTCGGCTGTCGTTGAGAACGGGAAGAGCAACACGCGCGCGTGCAGCGACCATTGGCTTCGATCGTAACGGGGAGATCTCCCGAGTGCATTACCTTCGACAGATCGCAGGCTCTGCTCTACAGGGTCGTAATGCGAGATCAACGATGACGCGCGCCGATGTCGCGCGCGAGCTCGGTGTCAGCGTCACCCGCGTTCTCCAGCTTGACGACGAGCTCAAGCCGCGGCGCAGCGAATGCGGCGTCCGCCTGTACGACCGCGCGACGGTCGATCGCGTCGCCGGCGAGCGTCTTGCGCGAGGTGGCCGATGAGCGCGGGCACGGTGTACCGCCGGATCGCGGCCGCCGAACGCGCCGACGGCGCGGACGGTCAAGCGCGAAAATACGACGAGCTCGCGGCACACGCGGACGCAACGCGAGCCGACGACGCCGGCGAAATGCACCTCCGCGACGCGTTGCACACCGAGATCGGTGCAGCGAAGCGGCGTGCCGATACTGCTCGAGCTCGCGGCGACGCCGATGCCGAGCGTCGCGAACTCGCGGTGAAAGATCGCGCGATCGCCGACGTCGGCGCGCTCGGCACGAGCAGCATCGCAGCGCCACGAATCGACGCAGCGCCGGCGGTGCCGACGGGCGACGAGCTGCGCAATGCGCACGGCGCCGTTCGTTGGCGCACCGATCTCGACGACAGGCAGCGCGACGAACTCGCAAAGTCGAACGCTCGAGAGGTTGCCGAGCGTCGCGTTGCACACGCGCGTCGACCGCGTCTCGATGCCGTCGCCGCGACGGTGCGCGCCGACATGGGCAAGCTTGAGGTCGCGCTCGACGACGTGAAGAAGCTCGCTGACGTCGTGCGCTCCAAGATCGACGCCTTCGAGCAACTCGGCGACACGGCCCGCGCGGTGCGACTGAAAGCAATCGCGACCGAGCTCGAAACGTTCGCCGAACCACCGGCGTCGAGCCAACGCGGCGACGCGCGACGTGATGCGTGGCGCGAACCGCTGCCCAACGCGGAGCATCGAGGCTCGAGGTGATCCGGATAGACGGATATCTCCTCGATTGCACGATCAGCGAAGAGCCGGTCTACGAGTCGGAGGTGACCGATCACCCGGTCGAGACCGGCTCGGACATCACCGACAACATTCGCACAAAGTCGATCGTCTACAACGTCGAGGCGATCGTTTCCGACACGCCGCGCGGCGTCGTCGCCCAAGAGCCATCGCGCGCGAACACCGCTGGCTCTCCGTTGCCGTCAAAGGACGCGTATCAAAAGCTCGTCGCGATCCAGCAAACGAAGAAGCTGATCACGATCATCAGCGACCGATACGGCTCGCTCAACAACATGGCGATGTTGAAGCTGTCGCCTCCGGTCACCAAGGACACCGGCCGCTCGCTCCAGTTCACCGCGCAGTTTCGCCAGATCACGTTCATCACGAACAACCGCACGACGGTGCGTGTTGCGGTGCCAAGCAATGGACCGCCGAAGAAAAGTGGAACGCTTCCGGTCACGCCAAACAACACGTCTGCCGTCATCTACGTCATCAGCATCCTTCCGCAGTTTCGCATCGCATACACGAAGACGTACGGGCCGCCGGTGATGACGCGTGTGCAGACCAACGACGAGGGGACCGCAGTCGCGCAGCCGCTAGACTGCTACAACGTGAACGGCACCGGCGCGCGGCCCGACGGCTACGTCACGCTCGGCAGCGACGGGCTCTACGAGTACACGGCGATCGCCAAGTCGTTCGCCGCGACCACGGCGAACTTCCACGAGCGTATCAACGGGACGCCGGTCAACTACAACTACGCAGACAACACGTGGCGCGACAACAGCAATAACTCGGTCGTCAAGAAAGTACCGCCCGGCCAGGATCGCTGGGTAGGCGTGCAGACCGGGCCCACCACGCCGAGCACGACCGGGAGCTGATCGTGTCGCGGAATCATTTTGGCTCGCGGGACCATGCGCCCGCCATCACCGGCGGGTTGGTCGGTGGTGCGCTCGTCGGCTCTGGTCTCTTGGACGACGAGCGGGGCCGCCTTTTTACTTCGCGCGCGTCCGCTGGGCAGGCGGCGATCACATTGCCAGGCTCGCACGCGCGCACCCCTTATCTCAACGAGGATCCCATGAGCAAATCGCAAACCGACGACAAGAAGCCGCAGCCTCCGACGACGAAACCCGAGACGAACGCGTGGGACTGGGATGCTTTCTGGGCACCTCCGTCGACGCAGCCGGCTACCAAGAAGGCTTCGCGATGAGCGCGCAACCGGCGATTCCGGTCGCAAGCCTGAGCTTTGCGACGAACGTTGACTACGCAGCCGGATCCGAGATCGGAAATCCGACCAAGGTCGAGCCGGTATCCGGCCGCAAGGCCGATGGCTGGTCGCCCGAGACGAAGCCGAGCCCGCAGCAGACAAATTGGCTGATTAACGCGATCGTGCTCTGGCTTCAGTGGCTCGTCGCGAACATGGTCGTCGTGCGCCATCGATTCCCGGTGCCGTTTTACATGTCGGGTTTCACGATCGCGAACTCGTTCGGCGGCTTCGCGCCGTACGGTTCGACGTACACCGATCCGGTCTCGTCGGTGGGGTTTCCGCTCGGCGCGCTCGGCGTCGACGGCGATGGTCCTGGACTCGCGCAGATCGATCTCGACGTGCCCGAAGGCAACGCTCTCACATCGCTGAGTTTGAACCTCGCCGCGCAGGGCACCGGCACCGGCACTACGAACCTGTCGGTGGTGCGCGTGCTGAACGGCGACAGCACCGTGCAGCTACTCGGCGAGCTGAGCGTGACGACGCCGCATCCGGCTGCTGACGTGATGATGAACCTCGCCGCCGAATCGGACGGGCTCAGCGTCACGGTGACCACCGGCAGCGGCAACGTCGTCTACACGCGCTCGGTCGGC
>DASXEF010000428.1:0-18947 GCA_036490255.1 Kofleriaceae bacterium | reverse complement strand
AAGCTCGGGGGGAAGTTCTCGTCGACATTGCAGGCTGCGAGCGCGACCAGGATCAGGAGTGCGTACTTCATGCTGGCACGACTCAGCAATGGTCGGGCCGCACCAGCGCTCGCGGGGATACGCGCTTCAACGTTCAGATTTCGACACGCCGCGTGACCGCGAGTTGACGCTCTCGAACAGCAGGCCGCGTGCCTCACGCGCGGCGCGTCCCGGCGATCCGTCGGGGTCTTCATCGGCGATGTACGCGAGGGTGTTGGCGATCGCGTCGCGCTGCGCAGCGCTGAGCGCCTGAACGAACGCGTCGAAACGCGCCGGGTCGCGCGCCGGCCTCGTCAGCTCCACCAGTACCGAGTCGAGCGCCGGAGACATCACCCCCTCGTTCGCGATCGAGAGCAGATAGACCGAAAGCAGCTGCACGAGCTCGCAGGTCGACAAGAACCCGAGTGCGTCGTGACGGCGCACGATGTAGTCCAGGTCCAGTTGCTCCCACGTCTTCCCGTCGATTGCCCGCGCGTAGTCACGAGCATCGAGGTACGTGCCGCCCCACTGCGCGAATGCGGCGCGGCCGCGGATCGGCTCGGCCGGGAAGGCCGCTCGCACATGCTCGACGAGCTGTTGTCTCTTCACTCGCTCACTCTCCAGTTGCGCGTCACGTAGTCAAACTTCCGACGTGAACGCAATCATCGCGCGCTCGTCTTCAAGATTGCGATGCTCGCATCCCAGGATCGCTCCAGAGCGCGCGGGCAGCTGGCTCTCGTCGCGGAGGACGAGCCTCATGTTCGCAGGTTGATCTGCGCCGCGCTTCACGACGTCGGATTCGACGTGATCGAGGCGAGCAATGGACTCGAGCTCGACGAATGGATTCGTCGCATGTTCATCGCGCACGTCGAGTCGCGTGCGATCGACGTGATCGTCGCTGACTATCACATGCCCGTCGTCACCGGGCTCGAAGCGCTCGCGCACCTGCGCGCTGCAGACGCCGCGACACCGTTCATTTTGATCACCGCACTCAGCGATGACGCCGTCGTCATCGAGGCGCGACGACTCGGGGCCGCAGTCCTCGAGAAGCCGTTCGATTTGCGCGCGCTCGCTGCCGTCGCGAGTCAGGCCTCCGGCAATCACTAAGACGGGCGGCGCCGGCGCGTGTTCACACAAAAATGCAAAAGCCAACATCGCGATAATTTGAGTTCAAAGCTTCTAGCGAACGCCGAATCGCACGCGTAGAGCTAGGCGCAAGGAGACTCGCGATGAAGACACTCGTGATGCTGATCGCGGCGACATCGTTCGCCGCAGGCTGCAAGAAGAACGCAGAGACGCCACCGGCGACGACGGGCAGCGCCGTCGCAACGGGGAGCGGCAGCGGCTCGGCAATGGTTGCGAGCAACCCGCCGCCGAAGGCGCTCACCGGCGACGATGCCGTCAAGCGCTACCACGACTGCTGGGCCGACTGGGCCGCGGCAAAATGGGACGATCTCAAGGGCTGCTACGCGAAAGACGCCGTGCTGGATGCGCCCGGCAGCAAGCTGGGATCGATCGATGGCAACGCCGCGATCGTCGAGCTCGACAAGTCGTCGCGCATCGCGTTCCCGAACGAGACCGCCGACTCGCAGCTCGTGATGGTCAACGGCAAGAAGATGATCGGCGTCGCGCTCGTGATGGGAAAGCAAACCGGCACGCTCAAGTTGCCGTCGCACGACCTGCCGGCGACGAACAACCAGTTCGGCGTGTATACGGCGCAGGTGATCACGTTCGACGACAGCGGCACGGTCACGCACGAATCCGATTACGCGGACAAGTCGACGATGATCGGTCAGCTCAAGGCGAGCAAGGATCATCCGGTTCGCGCGGCGGCGACGAAGCTCGCGATGCCCGAGCAGATCGCGATCGCGAAAGATGACGCACACGAGAAAGCCAATCTCGCGACGTATCAGCAACTCGATGACGCGTTCAACAAGCACGACCTCAAGGCGTTCAGCGCGCTGTTGACGGATAGCGCCACGTGGTCCGATCAGGCGATGGCGAAAGATCAGTCGAAGAAGGATCTCGCGACGAGCATGCCGGAGATGTGGAAAGCGTTCTCCGACGTCAAGCTCACGCCGGGCGATGTGTGGGCCGCAGGTGACTACGTCGCTGCGACCGAAACCTTCAACGGCACGAACGACGGCGACATGCCGGCGATGCACCTCAAGAAGACCGGCAAGAAGGTCTCGATGCCGGTGCTCGCGATTTACAAGCTCGATAACGGCAAGGTCAGCGCGGGCTGGCTGTTCTACGAAGGCGGCGATTTCGCGCGACAGCTCGGTATCGACACGAAAATTTCCAAAAACTAACAGGGAGAGATCATGCGTTTGATACTCGGTATCTCGCTGGTCGTAGGGGCCAGCTGTAGCAAGCCAGTTGTATTTCAGGGCCAGAGCACGCTCGCGGTCGTCGGCACAGCGCCGCCCGTCGAGTTCGTGACACCACCGCGCGTCGAAGTGCGCGACAACAAGATCGAGATCCACGAGAAGATCCAATTCGATCTCGACAAGGCGACGATCAAGCCAGAGTCGGACAGTCTGATGGACGAGATCGGCTCGGTGATCACGAAGAATCCGCAGATCAAGCGGATCCAGATCGAGGGCTACGCCAGCTCCGAAGGCGACGCCGCGCACAACAAGAAGCTCTCCGACGATCGTGCGAAGTCGGTCATGAAGTACCTGACCGATCACGGCATCGCTCAGCCTCGCCTGACCGCGATCGGGTTCGGCGTCGACAAGCCGATCGCAGACAACTCGACCGAGGATGGCCGCGAGAAGAATCGGCGCGTCGAGTTCTCGATCCTCGAGCAAGACGTGACCGAGAAGAAGGTCGAGATCGATCCGAAGACCGGCACGGAGAAGACCGTCGACGAGAAGCACGAGGACGTCAAAACGCCGAGTGCAGCTGCAAACGACCAATCACAAAAGAGGCCGCGATGACCCGCTCCTTCATGCTCGGCGCGCTCGCCCTGGTTCTCGCTACGAGCGCGTGCTCCGGCACCGCGCGCGGGCTCGAGGCGTACCGCACGGACACGCAGAAGCTGCTCGATACGAAATCCGAGCAACTCCAGCAGTGTTACGACGCCGCGCTCAAGACCAACAACGCGCTCGCCGGCACGGTGACGATCCAATTCGTCGTCGAAAAGAAGACGGGCGTGATCTCGCACGCCGCCGTCGACACCGCGCACTCGACGGCTCCCGCGCCGCTCGGTGACTGCGTCGTGAAGGCGGTCGACGGGCTCGCGCTCGACCCGGCGGACCGCGACGAAGGTCGCGCGACGTTCGTCTACGAGTTCAAGCCGCCGGCCGCGAAGCCTGCCGCCTAACCAGGCGCAGTCGCGGGCGCGCAGAGGGAACCAGAGAGAGGAGCGCGCGCCCGCGACCTACCTTCGAGATCGAAGACGGTCACATCTCGGAATTGTTCATCTCCGCTCGAGAAACCCTCTGCCTTCGAAGATCGCCGGCATCGCCTTTTCGATCCGCGAGATCCGCGTCGCAGCCTGCTTCGCGCCGCCGAAGTGAAACAGGTAGCCCCGCTGCCGGCCGGGCGTCAGCGCCTCGAACGCGCGCTTGAACCGCGGATCGTCGCGAAGCTTTGCCTTCAGCTCGGCCGGGACCGGCAGCTCGCGCGGCTTCGTCTCGACCTTCGCGCCGGCCTTCGCCGCGGCCACGGCCTCGCGCATGTACGCCTTGATCGTCGCCGCCTTCGCGCCGATCTCTTTGGCGCTGGTGAACTTCATCACGCGCGCCGCCCGAACTTGGCCGAGCTGCACCAGCAGGTGCTTCGGGTCTTTCAGCAACGCGCCTTGAAAGAAGCCGAGCGCACAATATTCTTTGAAGCCCTGAATGATGACGACGTTGGTGCCGTCGAGCGTGTAGCAGGGCTTGCCCCACTTGCGCTCTTCGCGCAGCTCGAACCCGGCCAAGATCCGTTTCAGCTCGGCAATCTCGGCGCGCCACTGCTCTCGATACGCCATCTCCATGCGGCGGATCCTATATCGTCGGGCGATGGACATCGTGTTGCCAGAGGGGACTCCGGCCGCGTTTCGCGCGGCGACGTTGTGCGAGGCATTCCAGACGACCGTCGCCGCGCGCGGTGATCGCGTCGCGCTGCGCACGAAGGGCGACGGCATCACATGGACCTGGCGCGACTACGGCGAGCGCGTGCGCGCCTATGCGGGCGGCTTCGCCGGGCTCGGCGTCGCACCGCACGAGGCAGTCGCGTTGTTGCTGCTCAACCGGCCGCAGATGAACGTCGTCGACATGGCGGCGCTCCACGTCGGCGCGGTGCCGTTTTCGATCTACGCGACGTCGACCGTCGATCAGATGAAGCACTTGCTCGCGGACTCGGCCGCGCGCGTGATCGTGACCGAGAAGCTGTTCTTGCCGAAGGTCCGCGCGGCGATGGTCGGCTCGCGCGTCGAGCGCGTGATCTCGATCGACGGCGACGGCGATCTCGATCTCGACGGTCTCGCCGCCGCCGCGCCCGCGAGCTTCGACTTCGCGGCGCGGTGGCGCGCGGTGACGCCCGAGCACCTGCTGACGATCATCTACACGTCGGGCACGACGGGCGCGCCGAAAGGTGTCGAGCTCACGCACGCGAACATGATGTTCGAGCTGTGCTCGTTCCAGACGGTGCGCAAGCTCGACGCCGACACCCGCGCGATCTCGTATCTGCCGAGCGCGCACATCGCGGATCGCATGGGATTGCACTACCTGCACGTCGCGCTCGGCGGCACGGTGACCGCGTGTCCGGATCCGCGTGCGCTGTTCGAGCACGTCGCCGAGTTTCATCCGACCGAGTTCACCGGCATGCCGCGCGTGTGGGAAAAGCTCAAGGCCGGGCTCGAGGCGAAGTTCGCGGCGGAGCCAGCCGACCGTGCGGCGCTCGTGCGCGGCGCGATCGATGCCGGGCTCGCGCGCGTGCGGCTCGAGCAGGCCGGTCAGCCGGTGCCCGAGGCGCTCGCGGCCGGCTGCGCACGCGCCGAGCAGCTGATCTTCGCGCCGCTGCGTACCGCGATCGGCTTCGATCGCACGCGCACGTACTTCACCGGCGCCGCGCCGACGCCGCGCGACGTGCTGGAGTTCTTCCACGCGATCAACATCCCGATCGCCGAAGTCTGGGGCATGTCCGAGCTGTCGTGCGTCGGCACGGCGAACCCGATCGGCGCGGTCAAGATCGGTACCGTCGGTCAGGCGATGCCGGGCGTCGAGCTGCGCATCGCCGATGACGGCGAGATCCTCGTGCGCGGACCGATCGTGATGCGCCGCTATCGCAACCTGCCCGAGCAAACGCGCGAGACGATCGATGCCGACGGCTGGCTGCACACCGGCGATATCGGCCAAGTCGATGCCGACGGCTTCGTGAAGATCGTCGACCGCAAGAAAGAAATCATCATCAACGCGAACGGCAAGAACATGTCGCCCGCGAACATCGAGGCGACGATCAAGGGCGCGAGCCCGCTCATCGGCCAGGCGTGCGTGATCGGCGACATGCGGCCGTTCAACGTCGCGCTCGTCGTGCTCGATCCCGACGGCGCGATGGCGTTCGCGCGCGCGCACGACCTCGATCTGCCGCTCGCCAAGCTCGTCGAGCATGACGGCCTGCGCGCTGCGGTCGACGCAGCGATCGCGAAGGCGAACGTGCAGCTGTCGCAGGTCGAGCAGATCAAGCGCTATGCGCTGCTGCCCGACGAGTGGCTCCCGGCGGGTGACGAGCTGACTCCGACGATGAAGTTGCGGCGCAAACCGATCGCCGCGAAGTACGCGGACCGCATCGCCGCGCTCTACACCGAGCGCTGACCCTGGGAGTCGGGATGCGTCTGCGAGGCTACGCGGCCACGCCCGTGCGCGTTTTCGAATTCGACCTTACTTCTCGCGACATACGCGAGCCGATCGCATCGGCAAGGGCGTTGCACTAGAGCCGGGCATGATCGAAATCAGTCTCGAAAGCCTCACCACCGTCATCGGTGGCGCCGGTGATGGATCGTTCCCGGTCCACCTCAAGAGCGGCATCCCGATGGCCGGCACCAACGGCGGCACGTCGCCGACCGACTTCTCGTGCAAGAACACCGGCGGCAACAGCCTGTCGTGCACCGACAAGTCGGGCATGAGCTGGGACATCCCGAAGTCGATGGCCAAGTAACTACGCGATCGCGTCGGCGAGCTTGCCGAACAGGTACGTCCAACCCTGTTTGCGCATCTCGAGCCCGTCGGACTTCTCGTAAAACACGGCTTGCTCGGTGAAGACGAGGCGCGTGCCTTTGCCTTCGGGCACGAGCGCGATCGTCGCGAGCGATGTCGACATGCGGTAGTCGCCGACGAGCATCGAATACGCGAAGACGATGCGCTCGTTGTCGACGATGTCCATGTAGACCGTGTCGTTGCCCATCACCGTGCCCGGCGGTGATCCGCCGAGCGAGTTGTCCTTGAACCGCGAGCGACTGGTTTCTCTGCCGCCGACGCGAAAGTCGTTCTCGTATGTCAGCGTGGTCGCCATCGATCCGTCGATGACGAACCAGCGACGCTTGAGATCGCCGTCGGCAAACGCGGCGAACACGCGCGAGGGTGGCACCGGATAGGTGCGCTCGATGACAAACGTGTCGTGGACGATCGTGGACTTGTTCATCGTTTCTTGGTCCTTTTTTCTGGCTCGGCGAGAATCTCGCCGAGGCGATCGAAGCGGCGCTCCCATAGCGCGCGTCGATCGGCGATCCATTGCGCGGCCGCGTTCAATCCCGCCGGCTCGATCCGACAGGTCCGCACGCGACCGACCTTCTCCGTGCGAATGATGCCGCCGTCTTCGAGCACGCGCAGGTGCTGCACCACCGCCGCCAACGTCATGTCGAACGGCTCGGCGAGCGCGCTCACGGTGCGCGGCCCCGCGGCGAGTCGTTCGACGATCGCGCGTCGCGTCGGCTCCGCGAGCGCGTGAAACGCTCGGTCGACGTCGGCATTGTTTAGCATCGACTTAAGTATTCGCACGACCGCAACCAATGGTCAAGCGATTACTAAAGTATTGCCGTTGTACGATCACGCGCGGATGAGCGTCGCGCTGCTGGTCAAGGATGCGTCCGGCGAGACGTCGCTGGTCCCGGTCGCGACCGAGGCGATCTACGCGGCGCACTGGCAACGCGGCGCGAAGGCGCTCGCGCTCGATTGGATCGAAGCGCTGCAATCCGGCGTGGTCGTCACCGCGGAAAATCGCGCCGAGATCCTCGAGCAGCTCGCCGCGTTGCGCGCGTGGTTCGCGGCGAACGAGCCGCTGTTGTTGCCGCGGCTCGATCTACTCGTGAACGCGTTGACCGGCGTGCGCTTCGATGCGGGCGAAACGGCGTGGATCGGATGACCGCTGAAGAACGTGCGGCGCTCGACCGGCTGACGACGGCGGACTCGAAACACCGCTACAGCGCGATCATCGCGATCGGCAAGGCGTTCCTGACGAACCTCGCGCCGGCGATCGAGCCGTATCTGCGCGATCCCGATCCGGAGCTGCGCTCGGCCGCGATTCGCACGCTCGGCTTCTACTGGTGTCTGCCGGCGTACCGCGCGGTCGCCGAAGTGATGATGCGCGACGAGCCCGACGAGCACGCACGCGCCGTCGCGGTCATGGCGTGGACGTCCTACGAGCACGCGACGAGAAATCTCGACGCGCTGCGGCGGCTGCACGCGATCGCAAATGACGAGGCGGAAGCCGAGACGGTTCGCGATCAGGCGTTCAGGAGCTTCTTCACGGTGTTTCTGCCCGACGGCGTCGGCCACCCGAAGTCGTCGTACCGTTGGTTCGACAAGCGCGCGAATCGCGAGCGGCTCGAAGCCGCGCTGAAGGAGCTCGGCGATCTATAGTCGTGAAGCGTGAGCGATCGCGACAAAGCACGACTTCGAACCGAGCTACTCGGCAGGCTCGAGGCGCAGCTCGCGACTGCGCGCGCGGCACACGCCGCCGCGATCGAAGGCGCGACCGACGAGGAAGCGCGGCCGGAAAACGACAAGGACACGCGCGGGCTCGAGCAGTCCTATCTGGCGCGCGGCTACGCGCAGCGTGTCGCGGAGCTCGAAGCCGCGGTCGCGTCGATCGCGGTGATGACGATCGCGAAGCAGAGCCGCGTCGCGATCGGCGCGATCGTCGCGACGGCAGACGATCGCGTGTTCTTCATCGCCGGCCACGGCGGCGGTGTCGAGCTCGGCGACGTCACGGTGGTCACGCCGACCTCGCCGCTCGGTCGTGCATTGCTCGGCAAACGCATCGACGACGAATGCGAGGTCGCGGTCGGCGACACGCGCCGCACGCTCGAGATCACGTCGGTCGAATGAGCTAATCGAGCTCGACGCCGGTCGCTTCGAGCTGCAGCTTCGCGACTTGCGTCCCCGCCGCATCGGTTTCGTGATCGCACTCGACATCGCCGGTCGCGGACTCGACAAGCTTGCCTTGCACGCGCGCTTTGTGGCCCGCGCTCGTCTTCGGCACCGCGAACTTCTCGCCGGCCATCTTGATGTGAGCTTGCGTCGCGTCGTCTTTGATCTCCATCCAGCAGCCCATTTGCTGGCACACGGCGGTCACCGTGCCGGTCGTGACGAACGACTTGCCCTTGTACGCGTTGGGATCTTTGACGACGGTCGCGAGCGCGACCGGCATCGAGCCCGCCGCGATCGGATCGCCGAGCTTGGTCGCCGACACGGCAGCAGCAGCAGCAGCAGGCGCCGGCGGCGCTTTCGTACATCCGAGCATGGACAGGATCACGAGCGAAGCGATGCGCATGATCGAGATCTAACCGCGAGCGCCGACGCGGTCCACCTCGAAAATCACTGATCCGAAAATCGACCGGCGCGCTTCGTCATCGCGGCCTGCACCGCTTCCACCTGATTCGGTGTGCCGAGCAAACCGACCTGCAGCTCGGTCTCGAACTCGAGCGCTTCGTTCACGCTCATCGCGGGCGCGCGGTCTAACAGCAACTTGCCGGCGCGGATCGCGTGCGGCGACTGCGCGGCGATCGTTGTCGCGATCGCCATCGCGTCGGCGAGCGGATCGGCCGCGACGCGCGTCGCGAGCCCGATGCGCACGGCTTCTTCGCCGGTGACGACGCGGCCGGTGAACACGAGATCTTTGGCGATGTCGGGACGCACGAGCCGCAGCAGCGTTTGCGATGCGGTCATATCCGGCACGAGGCCGTAGCGGATCTCCATCACGGAGAGCTGCGCATCAGGTGCGACGACGCGAACGTCGCAGGCGAGCGCGAGCTGCAAGCCGCCGCCGAGCGCCGCGCCGTGCACCGCCGCGATCACCGGCACCGGCACTTCGGTCCAGATCCAGCAAGCGCGCTGCGCCACGTTTGCCGGCGATCGCGCGAGATCGCGGGCGAGCAGCTTTTGCTGCGACTCTCGATCGGCGAGAAACGCATTCCAATCGAGGCCGGCGCAAAACGCGGGACCTTCGCCCGACAGCACGACGGCGCGGATCGAGCGATCGCTCGCGATGCGCTCGCCGGTCGCGATCAGCGCTTCGAACATCGCGAAGTCCAGCCCGTTGCGCTTGTCGGCGCGGTTCAACCTGACGTGAGCGACGCCGGCATCGACGGTCAGTAACACGCGTTCCATCGCCGAACCTTACGCCACTCGCCCGGCGAACGGCCGGTCAGCGCGCGCACGCTGCGCGTCATGTGAGCTTGATCGGCGAACGACGTCGCGTGCGCGATGGTTGCGAGACTCGCGGTCGTCGTCGTGATCTGCAGCCACGCGGCGCGCGCACGCAGCTCGCTGCGATAGCGCCGCGCGTCGACGCCCCACGCTTGCGAGAACGCACGCGACACGGTCTCGCGCGCG
This sequence comes from Kofleriaceae bacterium, assembly GCA_036490255.1. GTDB lineage: Bacteria > Myxococcota_A > Polyangia > Haliangiales > Haliangiaceae > JABFXX01. The sequence continues at coordinate 9,108 of DASXEF010000428.1, read as the reverse complement.
AGCCCGCGCTCGCTGGCCCACGTGCGTAACGACTCGACGCGATCGCACGCGATCGCACGCGCGAGCTCGTCGGGCAAGTCGGTCTTCGTCTCGAGCTCGGCACCGAGCATCGTGCGTGCGAGCGCTGCCGCGTCGTGCGGATCGCGCTCGGCCGCTGCGATCACCGCGTCGGGATCGCGCAGCGCGAACAGGCCGCCGACGGCAACGTCGGGCCACGGCAACCGCAAGATATCGGCACCGGGCGAGATCATCTCGTTCGCGTGGCAGTCGAGCACCGGCTGGATCAACAGCTGGCCGGTCTGGAGCAGCACGCGGCCGGCGTAGCCGATCTGCGCCATCCGGCCGCGCACCATGACGATCGCGTATGCCTCGCGATGGCGATGGCGCGGCAAGTGGTAGCCGAACGGCAGCCGCTCGCGACCCGCGCGTACCGACTTGAGCAGATCACGTTCGTTCAAGACCGCTCCGTGCGACGAGCCTACAACGGCGTCATGTGGCGCGGTTTACCGATCATCGTCTGTTCCTTGCTCGCGTGTGGCACCGCCGACGTTCGCACGACGCTGCGCGCGCAAACCCAGGCGTACCTCGACGCGATCGGCTCCGGCGATCGTCCGGTGTGGGATCGCTTGCTCGATCCGGCGATGACGTTCTTCGACGAGAACGGCAAGGTCTACGACAAAGCCGGGATTCTCAAAGAGCTCGATCCACTGCCGGCAGGAATCACCGGTCACCTCGAGCTCGCGAAGTTCGAGGTGCGCGAGCTCGGCGCCGATATCGCGGTCGTGTTTCACGAGGACCACGAGACCGAGAGCTTTCACGGCGTCCCGGTCGTCACCGACTACCGCACTCTCGACACCTGGCGCCGCGACGGCCAGCGCTGGCGGCTGATCGCGTCGGCGATCCAAGCCGTGCTGCGCGATCCGCCGGCGATCACGCTGCCGCCGGCGCAGCTCGACGACTACGTCGGTACGTATCGCCTCGGCGCCGATCTCAGCTACGCGATCCGTCGCGACGGCGCGAAGCTGTTCGGCGAGCGCGTCGGCAGTAACAAACCCGTCGAGCTGTTCGTCGAGGTGCGCGACGTGTTGTTCGCGGCCGGCGCGCCGCGCAGCCGCAAGATCTTCTTCCGCGACGAAGCCGGCAAGGTCACCGGCTTCGGCGATCGCCGCGAGGGTCGCGACCTGATGTGGAAGCGCGAATAGCTGGTGCGCGATTCGCGCAGCTCTCTAGGCGAGATGCGCAATCGTATTTCTCGCGCGAGACAGCATTGTTTTGTCGCTGTTCGCGATTCGCGATCGCACTAGGTTCTGCGCATGAGGATCTGGCTCGTCGTCGCGTTGCTCTCGATCGCCGCGTGCTCGCCACATCGCAGAGGTGACGACGACGGCGACAACGACGGCTCGGGATCCGGATCGGCGGCGCCGACGTGCCCGAGCTGCACCGGCGACGGCACCGAGGTGCTCAACTGCGACGGCACGATGACCGCGTGCACGAGCACGCAATCGTGCTCGCTCGGCGCGTGCGTCGATAGCTGCACGGCGGCGACGCAAAATCACGAGTCGGTCGGTTGCGATTACTACTCGATCGATATGGACGGCACGTGGGGCACCGACGGCGGTTGCTACACCGTGTTCGTCGCGAATACGTCTCGCGCGACCGCGCACGTCGCGGTCGAGTGGAATGGCCAGTCGATCGATCTGTCGCAATACGCGAAGCTGCCGCAAGGCGTCGGCCAGTCGCTGACGTACGGCGCGTACGATCCGACTGCCGGGCTCGCGCCGAATCAGGTCGCGATCTTGTTTCTCGACTACTACGCGAACACGAACATCCTCGCGCCGAGCGTGAAGTGCCCGGTACCGGCGGCGCTCAGCACCGGCCCGCAGATCGTCGGCACCGGCGTCGGCAACGCGTTTCACGTCACCACCGATGCACCCGTCGTCGCGTATCAGATGCTGCCGTACGGCGGCGGCGACGCGGCGACGACCGGCGCATCGCTGCTGTTGCCGACGAGCGCGTGGGATACGAGCTACGTCACGGTCGAGGCGTACGACACCGATCCGAACGCGCCGCAGCTGATCATCGGCGTGACGCCGTCGTTCGACATCGTCGCCGCGCAAGACAACACCACCGTGACGATCGATCCGATCAACGAGATCTACTCCGGCTCGGGCGTCGCTCAAGGCCTCGCGAACCAGCCCTACACGTTCACGCTGAACGCCGGGCAGTTCTTCCAGGTCACCGAGAAGGATCAGATGTCGGGCAGCCCGGTGACCTCCGACAAACCGATCGGCATGTTCGGCGGCAACGAGATCGTCGCGATCGACATCTGCTGCGGCGATCACGCCGAGCAAATGCTGACGCCGTCGCGCGCGCTCGGCAACCTCTACGTCGGCGCACCACACGGCGATCGCCGCCCCGAAGCCGACACGCGCGTGTTTCGGCTCTACGGCGCCGTCGACGGCACGCAGCTGACGTACGACCCGCCCGATCTCGGCCCGGCGACGCTCGCCGCCGGCGCGATGGCGGAGATCCGCAGCGACACGCCGTTCACGGTGACGAGCCAAGGCTCCGACTATCCGTTCTCCGCGTTCACGTACATGACCGGTGCGGGCAGCGACGATTCGCTGGGCGGCTTCGGCGACGCCGACTTCGTGCGGCTCGTGCCGCCGGCGCAATACCTATCGCACTACGTGTTCTTCACCGACGTCACGTATCCGTTCACGACGCTCACCGTGGTGCGCCAGCCGAACGCGAACGGCAACTTCGACGACGTCAACCTCGATTGCCTCGGCGGTGCCGTGACCGGCTGGCAACCCGTCGGCGCGTATCAGATCGCCTACGTGAAGCTCGTCGACCACTGGAACGCGCAGGGCAACTGCAACAACGGCGTCCACATCATGGATTCGAAGACACCGTTCGGCGTCTGGGTCTGGGGCTGGGGCAGTGACGATACGAGTACCGGTTGGGTCAGCTACGGCTATCCGGCCGGCGAAGCCGTGCAGGAGATCAACGACGTCGTGATCTTCTGACGTAGTCTCCGGCCATGAAGCGAATCGCGCTGCTCGGTCTCGTCGCGTGCTCGAGCCCTGCCGCACCCGTTCCGGCGGCGCCTGTCGCTGCTCCACCACCGACGGTGACAACGCCCGTGCAGACGCAATCTGACGATCAACGCTTCACCGCGTACGCCGATCAGTTTCTCGCCGATTACCTGAAGCTCGCGCCGGCCGACGCGACGATCGCCGGCGAGCACCGCTGGGATGGCACCTGGCCCGATCTCTCGCCCGCAGGCGACGCGAAGATGCACGCGTTTCTCGACACCGCGCTCGCGGGAATTCCGCGCGGCGCGCTGTCTGCACAAAATCAGATCGACGCGACGTTGCTCGCGGACGAGATCCGCTCCCAGCTGTTCACGCTCGACGCGCTCAAGCAGCGCGACCACGATCCGCTGTTCTATACCGACTTGATCGGCGGCGGCTTCGACCCGCTCGTCAACCGCAACTTCGGTACGCCGGCGTCGCGGTTGGCGTCGGTGATCGGCAGGCTCGATGGCCTGCCGGAGCTGCTCGCGGCCGCGAAGGCGCGACTCCAGCATCCGTCGCACGTCGCCACCGAAACCGCGATCACGCAGACGGCTGGGCTCGTCGATCTCGTCGACAAAGATCTCGCGGCGCGATTTCCCGACGGCGGCGCCGCGCTGGCCGATGCGAGCAAGCACGCGGCTGCGGCGCTGCACGATTTCCAGACGTTTCTCGACAAAGATCTGCTCGCGCGCTCCGACGGATCGTTCCGGCTCGGCCGCGAGCTGTTCGCGAAGAAGCTCGCGTTCGCGCTCGAGGACGACGTCGACATCGACGCACTCGCGGCACACGCCCGCGAGCTCCTCGCGAAGACGCAAGACGAGATGGTCGACACCGCAAAGCAGATCTGGTCGGACGACAAGCTCGGCAAGTTGCCGCCGCTCACGACGCCGGCGCAGCGCAAAGCATTCGTCAAGCGCATCCTCGATCACGTCGCCGAAGATCGCCCGAGCAACACGACGATCGTCGCGGACGCGAAAGATCTGCTCGCGAAGGCAACCGAGTTCGTGCGCTCGCACGATCTCGTCCGCGTTCCGGACGACCCGGTCGCGGTGATCGAGATGCCCGAGTACCGCCGCGGCGTCGCCGTCGCGTATTGCGATTCGTCGGGCCCGCTCGAGCCGAAGCCCGAGACGCTGTTCGCGATCGCGCCGACGCCGGCCGACTGGGACGCGAAACGCGTGCAATCGTTTTACCGCGAGTACAACCACGCGATGCTCGACGATCTGGTCGTGCACGAGGCGATGCCCGGCCACTACTTGCAGCTGATGCACAACAACCAGTTCGCGTCGAAGTTGCGCGGCGTGTTCTCGAGCGGCGCGTTCGTCGAAGGTTGGGCCGTTTACAGCGAATGGCTGATGGCCGAGCACGGCTTCGGCGGTGCGCGCGCCAAGCTCGAGCGCCAGAAGATGATCTTGCGCGTCGCCGCGAATGCCGTGCTCGATCACGACATTCACGCCGGCAACATGGACGAAGCCGCCGCACGCGCGCTGATGATCGGCGAGGCGTTTCAAGAAGACGGCGAAGCGACCGGCAAGTGGCGCCGCGCGCGACTGACGAGCGCGCAGCTGACGACGTACTTCTACGGCTTCACCCAGTTCTACGAGCTGCGCAAAGCCGCCGAAACCAAGCCCGGGTTCAACGAGCGCGCGTATCACGACCGGTTGTTGTCGTGGGGATCGCCGGCGATGAAGTTCGTGCGCCAGCTCGAGACGTCGAACCCGTGACGTCACTGTCGCGAATCGGACGGCAAAACGCGATCGCGGTCGCGTAACCGAGCGAGTTGCTACAGCCGCGCCGTGGTCCGGGCCTTGCTGGCTCGATGGCGCCATGCGCGCCGTCCTTGGTCTCGCGTTGCTCGCAACCGCCTGCTCGACGTACGCGCAACATCGCGCCGCGTTGGTGCCGCGCAACACGCCGATGACGACCGACGGCCAGCCACTCGATGCGACCGGCATGCTCGGAGTCGGCGCGAGCAACGTCTACGATGCGATCGCGCCGACCGAAGGCGTCGGCAACGTCGGCGACGCGGTGCCGAGCACGCAGCTGCGCAGCGAGCTCGTGCTGCGGCTCACGCCGAACCTTTCGATCTCGGGCGCGTACGAGATCGGGCTCGCCAGCGGTGCGAATCCGGTGTCGACGAGCCAGCCGATGGTCGACAACGGCAATGTCAGCGGCGCCGGCATCGGCATGGCGTATTCGATCAAGACCGGCAATCCGCATCTTCGCGTCGGAATCTCGACCGAGCTCCTGGTCTGGTCGATTCCGTGGGTCGAGTACACGTCGTGCTCGGCGAGCTGTTATGGCGATCAGAGTGTGATCACGACGCGCGGTAACGACGACGTTCCGACGCTCGCGTTCGGCGTGACACCGAGCTATCGCAGCGGACCGTGGACGATGTACGGCGGCGTCACGGTGCGCAATCAGCCGACCGTGCCCGAGAAGCTCGCGACCGATACGCCCGACTCGGATGCCGACGTCCAGGCCGGCGCGATGAACGTGATGCTTCACGCCGGTGTCGAGTACGCGATCGTCGACGTGATCAGCGCGAGCCTCGTCGTGCACCAGACAGTCACGCAAGATCCGATCAGCAGTGGGCCCGGAATCAGCCTGATGGTTCACTTCGCGCTCGGCCGCGATCCGAAGCCGTAGATATTCGAACGAATCCGCAAAGCGCGTGTTAGGGTCCCCCCTCGCCGCTTCGACGGCGATTCGGCTGCGCCCTCGCGGCTGTCATACAGATTCCCGTCCGCGGCTCGTGGCGTCTGACGCTTTCGTGCCGCTGAGGAGCTCCATGTTGAACCGTTTGTTCGTCGGCAATCTCGCGTTTCACGTCACGGAAGATCTGCTGAAGCAGCGCGTGTCGGAATGCGGCGAGGTGCAGTCTGTGGATCTGATCCTCGATCGGATGACGGGCCGCCCGCGCGGCTTCGCGTTCGTCGAGATGGCGAATTCCGAGGGCATGCAGAAGGCGCTGTCCGATCTCGACGGTAAAGACTTCGAAGGCCGCACGTTGAACGTGAAAGTCGCCGAAGAACGGCGCACCGGTGGCGGCGGTGGCGGCGGTGGTCCGCGCGGTGGCGGCGGCGGCGGCGGTGGTCCGCGCGGCGGCGGCGGCGGCGGTGGTGGTGGTGGTAACCGCGGTAGCCGCGACGGCGGTGGCGGTTGGGGTCGTGGACGCTGAGCTCGCACCAGCGGCGTCGCTGACCGATCGCGCATCGCAGATCGGCATCGAATGGGCGCACGAGTATGTTCGCGGCTTGCGCGCTCAAGCTCGCGCGCCTGTCGGCGCGTGGCCCGGCACGATGAGCGAAGCACGCTCGCGTGTCGTGAGCCGACTCGCAGTAGTGCTCGAGCCCGAGCAGCTCGCCGAGCTCGCTCGCGTGGCAAACCTCGCGGCCCGGCGCGGCTGGCGCGAGGTCTGCGAGCCCGATCTCGAGCTGTAAATTCTAGCGTCGCGATTTCGCGAGCCGAAAATTTAGCGCGAGCGATCGGACGACGCCGGAACCGGCGTGACCGACGGACGTGGACGCTCCGACGGAGCCGCCGTGCTCGGCGTGGCCGACGGACGCGGCGACGGAGCCGGCGTGTTCGGCGTGGCCGACGGACGCGGCGACGGAGCTGGCGTGCTCGGGCCTGCCGACGGACGCGGCGACGGAGCCGGGCCTGGCGACGGACGCGGTGACGGACCCGGGCCCGGGCCCGGACGCGGCGATGGCCCCGGCGGACCGGCCGACGGACGCGGCGACGGAGCTGGCCGCGGCGGCGGCAGGATCAATGGCATCGACGGATCGATCATCGCGTCGTTGGTCTCGGCGATCTCAGGACCGCGGCGGCCGTCGTTGGGCTCGGACTTACGCTGCTGGCGGCGCTCGGCTTTGGCGCGCGCCTTGTCCTTCAACTTCATTTCGCGTTCGCGTTTCGCAAACGAGGGACGTTGGTTACTCATTCGTTGGCCTTGCTCTTCGCGTGCGGCGCCTTGCGGTAACTCTTCTTGAGCCCGGACGGTCGCGCAGCGTGGAAATACGGTCCGTGAATCGTGCAGCCAGGATACTTCTCGCAGATCGCCTTGGCATCGACCAATGCGAGTGCGCCTTTGCCGTCTTGTTCGTGCAAGATCGGGGTGCCGACGTCGGGTGGCGCGAACGACAACGTCGAACGCCCGGTGCTCTCGTTCACCGAGATAAAGATGCGCTCGGGGCGCGCGTTCAACGACATAGTGGCTCCTCAGCGGCTTCGTACAAACGCCCCCAGCTCGAGCCGCGTCGAGGGGCGAATCGGTTCGCCCTCGTCGAGAACGTCCCGACACATTAGCACGGATAACCCCGTGATGTCGAAGCCAGCGGTCGAACCGCCGTGACGGAATCGTGACCGGTGATCCACCTGAATCAGTCGCTTTCGTATCGCGCATCGGCGATTGTGCGGCCGGGTGTCTGAGCTGTGTTCCTTAAGAGCGGAGCTGCGCGCTGCCGGTGTATTCGCGTCACGCGAATCCCGTAGCTGGGCCAAGCTCGGAGTGCTCGCGACCGTGTTCGCGGGATGTTTGATCGGCCTGTCTCACACGGGTTGGATCGGTGCGGTGCTGTTCATACCGGCGGCCGCCGTGTGCGCAACGTCGATCTCGATGCTCGGCCACGAAGGCAGTCATCGCAGCTTTTCGGACTCGCCGAAGCGCAACGCGATGCTCGTCTACCTCGTGTTCCCGCTGTTCTCGGGGCTCGGCTCGCTGTACTGGCGGGACAAACACGATCGCAAGCATCACGCGCATCCGAACGTCGAAGGGCTCGATCCCGACATCCGGCCGTTTCCGTTCGCGTCGTCGCGTGCCGGTCACGAAGCATGCAGCCGCGGCGAGCGTTGGTTCCAGCGCACGTTCCAGCGCTGGCTGTTCTGGCCGATGGCCACGTTGATGACGACGGGCATGAAGCGCTCGTCGGTGCTGTTCCTCGCAAGCCGCCCGCGCAGCGACCGTGGTCGCGCGTGGTGGATCGAGGTCACGTGCATGACCGTGCACTACATCGCGTGGATCGCGATCCCGACGATCATCTGGGGACCGATCGCGATCGTCGTGTATCTCGCGATCTGGGCGTTCGTCGGCGTGTTGTTGGCGCTCGTGTTCGCGCCCGCGCACATGGGCCTGCCGATCATCGGCGAGCCGAACCATGAATGGGAGCATCAGCTCGCGACGACGCGAGATCTCGAGATGCCGGGCGCGATCTCGTTCTTCTTCATCGGCCTCGATTATCAGGTCGAGCACCATCTGTTTCCGCGCATCCCGCACCAGAACCTGCCCGAAGCCGCACGCATCACGCGCTCGTGGTGTCAGCGGCACGGCCTGCAGCATCACTCGGCGCCGTATCTGACGGCACTCGCGTCGGCTGAACGCTTCATGCGCGACGCGTGGTCGAAGCACGCCGTCGCCGCGGAGCACGAGCCGATCGCCGAGCGCGTTGCTACCGGAACGTGACCCATTTATGACATCGCCCGAAGTCGCACCGTGCGATGCCAGCGACATGTCGCGTCCGCGCATCTCGACCGGCACCGCCATCACCGGCGCCGGCGTCTGGCATCCCGAGCACGTGCTCGACAACGCCGAGCTCTGCATCGCGTTCAACGAATACGTCCGCCGCGCGAACGCGGCGGGTGCCGAGCCACCGCTCAAAGAATCGACGCCGGAATTCATCGAGAAAGCGTCCGGCATCAAGCGGCGCTACATCGTCGACAAGACCGGCGTGCTCGATCCCGAGCGGATGTGCCCGAACGTCGCCGAGCGCTCCGACGATCAGCTGAGCGTGCAAGCCGAGTTCGGCGTCAACGCGATCAAGCGCGCGCTCGCCGCCGCGGGACGCGTCGGTGAAGACGTCGATCTCGTCGTGTGCAGCACGTCGATGCTGCAGCGCTCTTATCCCGCGATCGCGATCGAGATCCAGCACGCGATCGGTGCGCGCGGCCTCGGGCTCGACCTCGTGCTCGGCTGCGCATCGGCGGTCGCCGGTGTCGCGACCGCAACGTCGATGATCCAATCCGGGCT
>DASXEF010000425.1:0-9684 GCA_036490255.1 Kofleriaceae bacterium | reverse complement strand
GCCGATCTCGAACGTCGACACGAAGAAAAAAGTCATCGATCTAAAATTCGAGGCTCAAAAGAGCTGAGCTATCGTCCCGCGCATGCGAAGTGCGTGGGTAGGTCTCGCTCTGTTCGTCATCGCGTGCTCCGAGCCGGAGCGGCCCGTCGTCCCGAAGCATCCGGAGCCAGAGCCCGAGAAGCCGGCGCCGCCAATCGTCGCGGCGGCGAAGCCGCCCGTGATCGAGCAGAAGTTCACGCCGACGCCCGCGCCGGCGTTCGCCGATCCGGATCGCCGCGCGAAGCTCGCCGCGGCGTTCCCGAAGCTCGACAAGGAGCTCGAGCAACTGCGCGCCGACCAACACGTGCTCGGCATCAGCGTCGGCGTCGTGATCGACGGCGAGCTCGCGTATTCGAAGGGGTTCGGCGTCGTCGATCCGACGACGAAAGCCGTGCCCGACGCCGATACGGTCTATCGCATCGGCTCGATCTCGAAGTCGTTCACCGGGCTCGCGCTGCTGTCGCTGCGCGACGAAGGCAAGGTCGACCTCGACGATCCGCTCGCGAAGTGGATCCCCGAAGCGAACGCGCTCACGTACACGGCGCGCGATGCGCGACCGATCACGCTGCGCCAGCTCGCGCAACACACGTCGGGCTTGCCGCGCGACGGCGCGTTCGACATGGAGGCCGATCCGAGCGAGGCCACCGTCGTCGGCTCGCTCGCGAAGGTCACGCTCGAGCGCGCGCCCGGCCTGGAATCGGTCTATTCGAACCTCGGTTTTGGTTTGCTCGGTATCGTCGCGAGTCACGCGGCGAAGCAATCGCTGCACGAGCTCGTCACCGCGCGGATCTTCCAGCCGCTCGGCATGACATCGAGCGGCTACACGCCGCCGAGCGATCACCTCGCACCCGCGTTCGCCGACGACGGCAAACCAAAGAAGCCGGCGAAGCTCGGCGCGCTCGACGGCGCCGGCGGCATCTACTCGAACGTGCGCGACATGGCCCGCTACGCCGCGTTCTTGCTCGCGGCCTATCCGCCTCGCGACGACGACGACCGCGGCCCCATCAAGCGTTCGACGATTCGCGAAGCGCAACACAGCGGCTTCGCGATGGCACCGCAGGCGTCGCTCGTGACCGACGCGAAGCCCGGCGAGCCCACGATCCAGCTCGACGCGATGTCGTACGGCTTCGGCTGGCTCGAAGATCTGACCTGCACCAGCACCGACAAGGTCTGGCACAACGGCGCGGTCGATAGTTATCGCGCCGAGCTCGCGTTGCGCACCGATCGCGGAGTTGGTGTGATCGTGCTGACGAACTCCGGAGGAGCGAACGCGAGCGCCTTCTCCGATCGCGTGCTTCGCGTGCTCGATGCGACCGGCGCGATGAAGCCGCGCGAGCCCGGGCTGCCAGACGCCAGCACCTATACGCCTGTGATGACCGCATTCCTCGACGCGTACAACACGCAGGACAAAGCGAAGCTCGCGGCGGTGATCGCGCGGCCACTCGACCCGCGCGAGCCCGACGAGATCGCCGGCTACAAAGCGATGCACGGCGCCTGCAGCGCATTCAAGCTCACCGGCGTTGTGAACAACGGGTTGCGGTTTGCGATGACGTGCGAGCACGGCCCGTTCGAGCTCGACATCAACACGGTCGGCGACAAGCTCCGCGGCTTCACCGGGCGCACGCCCGGCGCCTCGCCAACCGGTGACGCCAAAAAGGTGATCGCTGCCGCGCTCGCGATCTACTCGGATCCAGCCTGGAGTGACGCCAACTACAAGCTTGCGTTTCCGAAGCACCAGCTTGCCGAGGACCGCGTCAAAGGCATGCGCGCGAATCTGCGCGCCGACTTCGGCACGTGCAAGCCCACGTCGACGACGCAAGAAGGGCTCGGGTGGTCGATCGAGCTCACGTGCGCGAAGGGCGCCAAGCTCGACGTCTCGATCCAGCTCGACAAGAACAACGTGATCGACAACATCTTCTTCCGACCGGCGCGTGGCACCGAGCCGCCGCGCTGCCCGACGAAGTAGCTAGAAATCGGTCAGCCCGAGCTCGAAGTAGTACTCGATCGCGCGCGCCTCGATGCCGTACGCGACGTCGAAGCCGAGCAGCGGCAACACGATCGAGCTGACGTACAGGCGCACGCCGGCGCCGACGTCGGTGCGCAACCACGAGTCGCCCGGCGCTTGCGACGGCAAGTAATTGCGCTGGCCGCTCGGATCTTCGAAGTTGAACGCGGCATACGCCGAATCGAAGAAGCCGATCGCGCGCCAGTAGAACATGCGCCAGTTGACGACCGGCACCGAGTACTCGGCGCGAAACATCGCGCGGGTGTCGCCGCGAAATTGATCGACGTCGTAGCCGCGCAAGTCGCCGACGCCGCCGACCGTCTGCTCTTCGTTGTACGGCTCGTGGCGCCCGATGTTGAAGTTCGTGCGCAGCTCGAGCTCGTGCATGCCGAACAGCTTCCAGCTGTAGTAGGCGCGCAGCGTCGTGTCTTGATACTGATACGTCGACGCGGCCGGGATCGCTTCTTCGCCGATCAGCTGCAGATACGGTCCCCACGTCACGCCGTCGTAGTGAAAGCGATGATCGATCGTGACGCGCTCCTGCACCGCCCAGTCCCAGCCGTCGACGTCGGGCGCCGGCATCGGGTTGCCGTTGGCGTCGTGCGGATCGCGGTAGTAGACGTACGCGCCGCGAATGCGACCGTCGACGACGAGCCACCAGCGAAACGCGTAACCGACTAGCGCGCCGGCGTCGAGGAAGTTGTAGGTGGTCTCGCGGCCGACGGCTTGCGACGTCGGATCGTTCGAGGGGTTGGTGTATTCGTCTTCGATCTCGTGCAGCACGTAGACGTCGAAGCGCGTCTGCCACTTGGTGCCGTGGATCGACGGATCCAAGTACGTGCCCAGGAACAGCGACGTGCGATTGCCGAGCTGGCCGTAGAGCAAGAGCTTGCGGTTGGTGCCGCCGAGATCGGATTCGGCATAGCCCGCGCCGATCGACCAGTGACTCGGCAACACGTACGCGGTCGGCGCGGCGATCCACGACATCTTGTCGTCGAGCGTGCACTCGACGATCACGCCGTCCTCGCCGACCGGCACGAACGCGACGGTGACGCTCTTGAACAGCTCGCTCGACATCAGCGCCGCCTCGAGCGTCGGCTCGTCGCCCTGCATGATGTAGTCGCCGACGTCGACGTGCGACAGATACGTGAGCGTGCGCGCGCGCAGCTTCGTGTGGCCCTTCGTGCGAAAGCCGATCACGCGCACCGGCGCGGGCGGCGGTGGCTCGGGCGGCGATGGCACGTCGACGGGAGCTGCGACGGCCGACGTGACCGATGGCACGTCGTCGCCGTCGGCGCGAGCGAACCGAACCTGCGCGATCAGCGCGAATGCGACGATCACGCAACCGATACGCACGCTACTGCTTCGGCCGCTTCTTGCCCGGCAGGATGCCCATCAGCTTCGCGATGATACCGAGCATCACCTCGTCGGCGCCACCGCCGATCGAGAGCAACCGCGTGTCGCGATAGGCGCGCGACGCGACGTTGTCCCACGTGAACCCCATGCCACCCCAATATTGCAAACAGCTGTCGGCAACTTCACGGGCGAGGCGGCCGGCTTTGAGCTTCGCCATCGACGCGAGCATCGTGACGTCCTTGCCGCCGACGTATTCGTCGACCGCGCGATAGATCAGCGAGCGCAACAGCTCGACCTCGGTGTGCAGCTCCGCCATGCGGAAGTGGATCACCTGATTGTCGATCAGCGGCTGGCCGAACGACTGGCGCTCCTTGCAGTACGCGATCGTCGCGTCGATCAAGCGCTCCATGCCGCGCAGCGTGCCGACGCTGCCGCATAGGCGCTCTTCTTGAAACTGCACCATCTGCATCATGAAGCCCATGCCCTCTTCGCCGATGCGATGCTTCTGCGGCACGCGCACGCCGTCGAAGAAGATCGGACAGGTGTCGCTCGCGCGCATGCCGAGCTTGTCGATCTTGGGACCGACCGTGACGCCCTTCGTCTTGGTCGGCACGATCACGAGCGACTTGTTCGCGTGGACTTTGCCTTCGCTCGTGTTGACGAGCAGGCACATCCAATCGGCCTGCGCGGCGTTCGTGATCCACATCTTCGAGCCGTCGATCACGTAGTCGCTGCCGTCCTTGCGCGCGACCGTCTTGATCGCGGCGACGTCCGAGCCACCCGACGCTTCGCTCACCGCGATCGAGCAAACAACGTCGCCGCTGATCGCGGGGGTTAAGAATTCGCGCCTGAGCTCGTCGCTGCCCCAGCGCGCGAGTGCGGGCGTGGCCATGTCGGTTTGCACGCCGAGCGCCATCGGGATCGAGCCGCCGTTGCACGTGCCGAGCTCTTCGGTCGCCGCGGCTTGATACGAGTAGTCGAGGCCCAGCCCGCCAAACGCTTCGGCCTTGTTGATTCCCAGCAGGCCCAACTTGCCCGCTTGCTTGAAAACCTCATGTGCGGGAAATGCGCCGTCGCGCTCCCACGCGTCCATATGTGGGTTGATCGTCTTGTCCACGAACTCGCGAACCGTGCGGCGCAGTTGTGAATGTTCTTCCGTGAAGCGCATGTGGGCACGACGGTACCCTTTGTGTGCATCCGCTGTCATCTACACGCAATTCCGACGGAAATTCGGGATCAAAAACGGTTTGATCTCAAACTATCTCGTGCGACAAACTGATCGCTCCCGATGGTTCCCATCTTCATCAAGCTCAAACTGATGACGACGGCGATGGCTGGCTGGACCGCAGCCGCTTCGCCGGCGCCAATGCCTGCACAGGCGGTTGCGAGTGTGGTGGCTGTAGATGCCGCGTCGCCGATCGCCGTGCCTCTGTTCGACGAGAACGATCATCAGCAAGGCGTCATCGCGGTATGGCGAGACGGCTCTACCGATGCGGCGACCGCCGCTCAGGTCAAGAAGCTGTTCCGCTGCCGCACGACGCACTACCAGAAGATGATCGCCAAGGACACGCTCGCGATGCTCGCTGATATCGCGCAGCATTATCCGGGCAAGACGCTCGAGTACGTGTCGGCGGTTCGCGTCGGTCGCAACGAGTCGCGGACGTCACCGCATCGCGACGGTCGCGCGATCGACTTCCGGATTCGCGGCGTCGCGCTCGCGCCGATCCGCGACTACGTTTGGCGCACGTACACCGACGTCGGCGTCGGCTGGTACCCGAGCGAGCAGTTCGTTCACATCGACACGCGGCCGAACATCCACGACACCGCCTGGACGTTCTACAAGGGCGTCAACCACTACCATCCGTATTGGGCGGAGTTGGCGCGGAAACCGCTGCCCGCGGTCGTGTTGCCCGTGCATCACGTCGGCGTTTAGCCGCTTCGAGCAGCTGTTTCTCCTCGAGCGTCGGCTCCATCGTCTGCGGCCGCCAGCTCAGGTAGCCGCCGAGTGTGAACATCACGTTGCCGCACGCGATCGCCCACAAGAACGCGCCCGGCCACTTCGCAGTCACGAAGAACGCGACGCCGTAGCCGATCGTCGCCAACACGAACGGCGGCGCGATCGCGATCGCGACCATCGTCGTGAACGCGAACCACGAAAATAACGCGCCGATCTCTTGGCCCGGCGTGCCGGCACCGACGAGCCAAGCGCCGCTCGCCGCGACGAGCTGCGCCGCGAACGAGAACACCGCGGCGATCGCGACGCGCTTGTTGAATTGCGTCGCGGTCAACGTGTCGCGCGCCCACGCGACCAAGCCGAGGATGACCACGAGCGCGACGATCGCGAACAGCTCGAAGCGCCACGGCGTCATGTTCACGTGCAGGATCGCGAGCAGCGGCGCGACGATCGCGTACGCCATGCCGAGCGACACGACCATGAACGTCCGCGTACGCCGGCCGACTTGGTCATCGTACCGATCGCCGATCACTTCGAGCTCTTCGGCGCGCTTGGCTTTCGCGACCGCCGCGTCGCGGGCACGTGCGACGAGCTCGGCGGGCGCGTCGATGTCGGCGAGCAGCGTCAGCGCGGTCTCGGGGCTGTGATCGGCGAGCTCGTATTCCGCCATCGCGACGGTCGCGCGTACGAGGCCGGTTTGCGCCTCGACGTTGTCGCGCCAGACCGCGAGCGCCTCGTGAAAGCCGAAGCGGCACGCGCCGAACAAGCGGTAGATGTCGTCGCGCGATGCGGTGTGCGTCGCGATCGCGGCGAGCAGCTGATCGGTGCGCTCGTGCGCGCGCGCGCCGAGCTCGGCCGAGCCGCGATGCTCGAGGTAGCGCTGCAGCTCGAGGCGCAGCTCGAGCGCCGACTCGAACCGTTCTGTTGGATCCTCGGCCATCGCCGTCGTGACGATGCGCGCGAGCTCGATCGGCACGTGCGCGGGCACGACCGGCTTGCTCTCGATCACGCTCGCGAGCACTTCGATCGCGGACCCGCCGCGATGCGGAGGCTCGCCGACGACGAGGTCGTACAGCACGGCGCCCGCGAGATAGACGTCGGTGCGCTCGGTGATGCCGGGCCCGTGATCGCGGCCGAGCATCTCCGGCGCCATGTAGCTCGGCGTACCGGCGAGCTGCGTCGCAGCCGTCGCGAGCGGCAAGCGGCCACTGCCGTCGTCGCGCATGCTCACCGCGATGCCCCAATCGAGCAGGTAGACCTCGCCGAAGTCGCCGATCATCACGTTGCTCGGCTTGAGATCGCGATGGACCACGCCGCGGTGATGCGCGAAGCGCAGCGCGTTGAGCACTTGCATCAAGATGCCGAGGTTCCACGCGAGCAGATCGGTCGCGCCGAACTTCGCCTCGACCGCGGCGGCATCGTGCGCGAGCTTGCTCCACTCGACGCCGGCGATGCGTTTGAGCACGATCACGGGCGAACCGTCGGGCTCGACGCCGAGGTAGTGAATCGGCACGACGTTCGGGTGCTCGATCGTGCCGGTCACCCACGCCTCGCGCAGCAGGTCCAACGCGGCCGCCGGATCGTTGCGGCGCTCGGGGCGCAGCGTCTTGACCGCGACGATGCGGCCGAGCGCGACCTGTTCGGCGGTGCGCACGACGCCCATGCCGCCTTGGCCGATCACCGGGCCGGGCTGGAGCTGCAGCGACGCCGTCGGCGCGGTGCCTGCGAGCTGGCGCAATAGCTCGAGCGCACGCGCCGCGGTCTCCGCCGCATCGGGCGGCACGATCGTCTGGCTCGGCAGCGATCGAATCGTATCGATCGTGCCGACGCCCAGCGTCGCGAGCCACGCTTCGTCTACATCCTGCGTCCGAATGCGACGATGGTAACATCGCGTGCGTGATCTCGCGATTCGCGCCGTCGACGACGGGCGAGGCACATCCCGGCACGTTGTTGTCGGCATTGCTCGTCTGGCTCGACGCGCGCGCGCGCGACGGGACGGCGATCTTGCGGCTCGAAGATCTCGACCGCACGCGCGACATCGGCGGCACCGTCTTGATCGAAGCGCTCGATTGGCTCGGCCTGCAGTTCGATCAGACGATCGTCCAGAGCGATCGCGGCGGCGCCCACGACGCGGCGCTCGATCAGCTCGCCGCGCAGGGCCGCTTGTATCCGTGCACGTGCAGCCGCGCCGCGCGCACGCGGCTCGCGCCCGACGGCGGTCGCGCCTACGACAACACGTGCCGCGACACGCCGTTGCCGTTCGGCGGCTGGCGCGAGCTCAAGACCACGGCGTTGCGCGCGCGCTTGCCCGACGATCGCATCGAGCTCGTCGACGACGGCGGCATGGATCTGTCGCAGACGCCCGCGCTCGAGATGGGCGATCCGATCGTGCGCAGGCGCGACGGCGCGATCGCGTATCAACTGGCCGTCGTGGTCGACGATGCCGACGAGCACATCACCGACGTGATCCGCGGCCGCGACATCGCGCCGTCGACCGCGACGCAAGTGATGCTGCAACGCGTGCTCGGCATGCCGACGCCGCGCTATCGCCATCACTTCTTGCTGCTCGAGCGCGCCCACGGCGACAAGCTCGCCAAGCTGCACGGCTCGCTGCCCTGGCGCGAGCTATCGGCGCGCTACACCGGCGCGGAGCTCCGCGATCGGCTCGCGCAGATCGCCGGTCTCGCCGATTCGAAGCCCGCGAGCTTCGACTGGGCGCGCGTTCGCACCGACGACGTCAGTATCGAAGGCCTGCTCTGAAGTCGCCGCCGACCTCGACGATCACGGCGCGCTCGCGCACGCCGGCGATCACGTCGGTGAGGTCTTCGTCGTAGCGCGCGCCGACGATGATCGGCAACCCGCGCAGCGCGAGCTCGAGCGCGGCCGTGTAGCCGATGCCGGCGCGCTCGATCGGCTTACCGTCCATCATCTGATCGCTGCGCACCACGCCGCGCACGCCGGCGATCGCCGACAGCCACGCCGCCGTCGGCGCGAAGATCACCACGCCGTACTGCGCGCTCGCGCCGAACGCATCGAAGTCGCCGTCGTCACCACCGCGGCGCGCCCAATCGACGCGTAGATCGGCAAAGCCGAAGCCTGCGTGCATGCGCGCGTCGATCGCCGCGGCCGGCGCGATCCGGCTACCGCCGTCGTGGAACGCCGCGCTCGCACCGACGCGCGCGCCGATCGAGAACATCGGCGGCGCGATCGGCAACCGCTCGGCCGAAACCGCGAACGGATCGTCGAGGTGCTCGCCGTCGTGCGTGTCGCAGCCCGTGAACTTGCACGGCAACATGCTCGGATGTTGCTGATCCGGCGGCTGCGTCGTCGTCGGCGCATCGGCCGGCGCGTCGGCGCCGATGTCGATCGAGCCGTTCTTCGCCGCGCGCTGCTTCGGCGCGTGGTTGTCGAGCAGGATCGGCATGCTCGACCGCGCATCGACGTGGATCTGCGTCTTCACGCCGTTCGCTAAAATCGTGTACGTGCCGGCCTTCGCCCACACGATCGCCGGCGCCGTGATCGTCTCGCCCGGCAGCGCATCGATCGTCAGCACGAGGCCCGGCGGATCGCTCGCGATCGTCAGCTTCGACAGCTTGCTCGCTTCGAGCAGCCGATCGACGCGCGCCTCTTCGGCATCGCCGCAGCCGTCGAGATACAGCGCCGCGCGCGGCAAATCGTTGGCCTTCGCGAACGCCGCGCCGCGCTCGCACGTGGTGTCGGCATGCGCACGCGCGCTCGCGACGACCACAGCGGCGACAACGACCCAGCGCATCACGTACAAAGATGACACGCACGCCCTACAATGGTTGCGTGGATCGCCGCGAGGCCGAAGTACGCCGCTTGCTCGCCCGTTATATCGAGGAGATCGTCGAGACCTACGACCTCTGCCCGTGGGCGCGCGCGGCACGCACCGGCGGCGAGCTGGCGGTTGCCACCCTCTGGGGGACTCCCTCGATCGAGCAGCTCGCAGCGGCCGCGCACGAGCTGCTCGCGCGCCCGACGACACGCGTCGCGATGGTCGTCGCGCCCGAGCTCGCGGTCACGCCGGCCGAGCTGCGCGAGCTCCGCGGCGAGGTCGGCAAGCTCGTGACGATCGCCGGTGTCGCCGAGTTTCATCCCGACGCGTCGCTCGATACGGCCACGCCCGCGCGGCTCGTGCCGTACTTGCGGCGCTCGCCCGATCCGATGCTGCAGCTCGTGCCGCACGCGATCCTGGCGTCGGTGCGCACGCCGCAGCCGCGCTACGCGACGCTCGATCAGCTCAAAGCGCTCAACGATCTCGCAGCCGCGCCGAAGCAAGACATCGGCGATCGCATCGCGCAGACCAATC
>DASXEF010000361.1:0-3035 GCA_036490255.1 Kofleriaceae bacterium | reverse complement strand
CGTCGATGACGAGGCCGCGATCGTCGAGTCGCTCACCAAGATCTTCAAGCGCGAGGGCATGAACGTGCTGTCGGCGATCGACGGCACCGCCGGGCTCGACGTGCTCCGCAAGCAACGCGTCGGCGTGCTGCTCACCGATCTCATGATGCCGCAGACGTCCGGCATGGACCTCCTGCGCGCCGCGAAGACGATCGCGCCCGAGACCGAGGTCGTCCTCATGACCGCGTACGGCACGGTCGAGACCGCCGTCGACGCGATGAAAGAAGGCGCGTACGACTTCGTGACCAAGCCGCTGCGCCGCGCGCACGTCGTGCGGATCGTGCGCAACGCGCTCGAGAAGCAGTCGTTGCTCGTCGAGAACCGCTCCCTAAAAGCGCAGCTCGCCGAGAAGCGCCGCCGCCAGATCGTCGGCACGTCGCTCGCGTGGCGCCGCACGATGGACATCGTGATGCAGGCGGCGCCGTCCGAGGCGACCGTGCTGCTGCTCGGCGAGAGCGGCACCGGCAAGGAGCTGCTCGCGCGCGCCGTCCACGACAACTCCGCACGCTCGAAGGGCCCGTTCGTCGCGGTCAACTGCGCCGCGATTCCCGAGTCGATCTTGGAAGCCGAGCTGTTCGGCTACGAAAAGGGTGCGTTCACCGGCGCGACGACCGCGCGCGACGGCCGCTTCGAAGCCGCACACGGCGGCACGCTGTTCCTCGACGAGATCGGCGAGATCAGCCGCCACGTGCAGGTCAAGTTGCTGCGCGTACTGCAAGAAGGCGAGATCGAGCGGCTCGGCGGCAGCGGCAAGCCGCGCGGCATCGACGTGCGCATCGTCGCCGCGACGAACGTCAACCTCGCCGAAGAGGTCAAAGCCGGCCGGTTCCGCGAAGACCTGTACTACCGGCTCAACGTGATCCCGGTGAGCGTGCCGCCGCTGCGCGATCGCCGCGACGATATCCCGCTGCTCGCGCAGCACTTCGTGCAGGTCTACGCCGACAAGAACGGCAAGGCGATCGCCGGCTGCTCGCCGACCGCGACGGAGCGACTCGTCGAGTACGGCTGGCCGGGCAACGTGCGCGAGCTCGAGAACGCGATCGAGCGCGCCGTCGTGCTCACGCGCGTGACCGGCGGGCCTGGCGTCATCACCGAAGAAGCGCTGCCGCGCGAAATCAAGGACGCGACGCCGGGAACGGCTTCGGCGACGTCGCTGACGTTCCCGATCGGCATGCCGCTCGCCGAGATCGAAATGCGTGTGATTCACGAGACGCTGCGCCACACCCGCGGCGATAAACGGCTCACCGCGAAGTTGCTCGGCATCGCGACTCGTACGATCTATCGCCGGCTGGAACAGCCGGAAGGCGACGACAGCGACGATGTCGTCGCCGAGCGCGATCCGAAAGACTAAATGCAGGACCTGATCAAGCGTTACTTCTGGGTGCTCGGCGGAATCGCCGTGATGGTCTGCGCCGTGTTCGCGGCGAAGGCGACCAATCACGTGATCGAAGCCAAGTATCTCCGCGACCCCGATCACGCGCCGAAGCTGGCGATGGTGCTGCCGACGTCGGTGACGCCGGCGAAGCAGCTGCGCTCGAAGGACGGCACGCCGTTCGCGCAGCGCGACATGTTCTGCTCGGAGTGCACGCCGCCGGTGATCACCACGACGTCGACGGATCCGTCGTCGATCCAGGAGACCACGCTGCCGCTGTCGCTGCTCGCGACCAACGTCGGGCTGAGCGACGAAGATTCGTACGCGACGATCATCAACACGTCGAACCAGCACCAGGGCGCGTATTCGATCGGCGATCCGATTCCCGGCGCGACCGGCAAGGTCACCGAGGTCCACTACAAGTACGTCGAGTTCGAGAACGCGGGCCACATCGAGCGGCTCTCGCTCGCCGGCGCGACGCCGCCGACCGTGGCGAAGACCGAGACGCCTGCGGCCGGTGAAGGCAGCGGCGACGACATGCAGGCGATGATCGACAGCGGCATCAAGAAGATCGACGACAACCACTACGAGATCAGCAAAGACCTCGTCGACAAGGTGCTGCTCAATCCGATGGGGTTCACCAAGGGCGCGCGCGTCGTGCCCGCGATGGCGAACGGCAAGCCCAACGGGTTCAAGCTCTATTCGATCCGACCGGGCCCCGTGTACGGCAAGCTCGGGCTCGAGAACGGCGACACGTTGTCGGCGATCAACGGCATGGATCTGACCTCCGCCGAGAAGGCGCTCGAGGTCTACACGAAGCTGCGCGATGCCACGACGCTCGAGGTCAGCCTCACGCGTCGCAATAAGCCGGACACGATCACGTACTCCATTCGGTAGAAGCAATGAGAACCATCCGTAGCCTTACGATTATCGCACTCGCATTCGCGACGGCGCAGCCCGTCGTGTACGCGCAACCGAACACTTCGGCGAACAAGGACAAGGACAAAGACGACAAAGGCGGCGACGACGAGTCGCTGTACAGCTGCGGCAAGAAGACCGGCGATGTCTCGGTCACGTTCAAGCCGGAGACCGAGCTCAAAGATCTCATCACGTGGGTGATGGGCTTCACGTGCAAGAACTTCGTGCTCAACCCTGGGGTCGTCGCGACCGGCAAGAAGGTCACGATCATCGCGCCGCTCAAGATGAGCCAGCAGGACGCCTATCGGCTGTTCCTGGTCGCGCTATCGACGATGAACCTCGCGGTCGTGCCGAAGGGCAACGCGATGCGGATCGTCGAAGCCGCGACCGCGAAGTCGGAGACGCTGCCAATCTATCACAAGGGCACGCCGCCCGACGAAGATCAGATGGTCCGCTACATCCTGCAGCCGTCGTACGCGCAGGTCGAGACGATCCGCGCGGCGCTCGATTCGGTTCGATCGTCGGCGGGCACCGTCACCGCCGCCGGCAACCTGCTGATCATCACCGACTACGCGAGCCAGATCCGCGACATGCTCTCGCTCGACAAGACGATCGACGTGCCGGGCAACAACGAGGGCGTCTACACGATCCCCGTGCTGCACTCCGACGCGACGCAGCTCGCCGCGAAGCTCAACGAGATCCTCGG
>DASXEF010000336.1:0-13905 GCA_036490255.1 Kofleriaceae bacterium | reverse complement strand
ACGCCGGCGACCGCGGCGACCGCGCCGTGCGACAGCGCCGTGTAGATCACGAAGCGCAATCGACCGAATAGGCTCGGCACGAACTGCGCGGCGTGCCGCCACGACCACACCGCATCGATCGCGCCGGCGAGCGCACCGGCGCAGAGGCCGGTCAACGCGCCCGTGCCGAGCACGAAGGGCAGGGGCCGGCGTTGCACCCCGGGACCATACCGCGGGTGATAACGTCTCGCGATGTTCCGAGGCCGCGCACGCGTACTCCTGTTGGGAGCCGCCGCGGTCGTCCTCGTCGTCCATTCGCTCATCTATAACTTCGTCACCGACGACGCGTTCATCTCGTTCGTCTACTCGCGCAACTTCGCCGAGCACGGCCGGCTCGCGTTCGACATGCGCGGCACGCCGGTCGAGGGCTACACGAACTTCTCGTGGACCGTGCTGCTCGGCCTGCTGATGCTCGTCGGGATCCCGCCCGAGATCAGCTCGCGCGTGCTGGGGACGGCATGCGCGCTCGGCTCGCTGTATTTCGTATTTCGCGCGATGGAGCGAGCGCTCGAGCGGCCGACGGCGTGGGCCGCCGTGCCCGCGATGCTGCTTGCGTGCTCGTCGGGGTTCGCGTGCTGGACATCGGGCGGGCTCGAGACCCAGCTGTTCACGCTGCTGATCGCGATCGCGATCGACGCGACGGTTGCCGCAGAGAGCGAGCCGAAGGCGATGTATCGCGCCGGCGCCGCGCTCGCGCTCGCCGCGATGACACGCCCGGAAGGTCCGCTGATCGCCGCGGCGATCGGCGCGGTGCGGATCGCGAGCAACGGCTTCGCGAAGCGCTGGATCACGCGCCGCGATCTGATCGCCGCCGCGATCTTCCTCGTGATCTGGGCACCGTGGTTCGCGTGGCGCTGGCACTACTACGGCTGGCCGTTCCCGAACACGTACTACGTCAAGGCGAGCGGACCGTGGACGAGCCCGAACCTCGCCGGCGAGATGCGCGCGAACGGCCTGTATTACGTCTGGGCGTGGGCGAAGCAGACGCACGTGCTGTACGCGCTTCCGCTCGTCGCGCTCGGCTTCGTCGTCAAGCCGCGCACGCCGCGGTTCGTGCTGGCCGCCGCGTGCGGCGCGATCGCGATCGTGTACTTGCCGTATGCGATCAGCGTCGGCGGCGACTTCATGGGCCTGCACCGCTTCATCATGCCGGTGTTCGTGTGTGCGGCCGTGTTGATCGCGCTCGGGCTGGAATGGATCTGCGCGAGAGTGCCGAAGCTCTCGATCGTCGCCCCGGCGGTCGTCATCGCCGCGTTCGCCGCGACGCAGCTCGTGCTGACGATCGACAGCACGCGATCGTGCGTCGGCCAGCCGTGCCCGAACGATCACGGCATCGACTCGCCCAATTACTTGATGATCTACACCGCGGATCGCGCGGCGATCGGCAAGGCGATGGCGGGCTGTTTCACCGACGACGATTTCAGCATCTTCGGCGGCGCCGGCGCGCAGCCGTACTACGCGCGCATGCGCGGCATCGACGTGTTCGGCCTGGTCTCGGATCGCATCGCGCACGAGGAGCCGCGGCGCCGCGCCCGCGCCGGCCACACCAAGTTCGCGCGCGATCAGCTGCTCGCGGAGTACGATCCGGACTTCGTGTTCAGCTGCTATGCGATCCATCCGTCGCCGACGCCGCCCGCGCTGCCGTGCGACGTCGGGTTCTGGAAGAACCGCGGCTTCGAGCAGGTCACGCTGCACGTGCCCGAATTGCAGCAAGCCGGCACGTACTACACGTTTCTCGCCAAAAAGGATCGGCACCTCGAGTGTCCCGGCATCGTGCACTGACGATCGGCGTGCCGATCGTCGCGATCGCCGTCGTGCTGCTCGTGCGATCGCTGTTGGCGACGAATCCGATCGACAAGCTCGATCACGGCCGCGGCTATCTCGCGATCGCGCGCGGCGGCCCGGTCATCGTCGGCTTTGTCGCCGCCGGCGGCACGCTCGTCGTCGGCGATCACACGATCACCGGCAACGGCATCGTCAAAGATCGCGTGTTGTTGCCCGCCGGGCCGATCGCGATTCACCTCGAGGCCCCGCCGAATGCGCGCTTGATCTGGAGCCCGGTCGGTCGCCGCGGCGATCCCGAATACGTGCCCGCGAACGCGGTCTCCGATCGCGCCGACGGCGCCGGCGACGACGTCTCGATCCTCGACGGCATTTGCAGCGCGCTCTGTTTGATCATCGTCGTCACCGCGCTGTGCGTGCTCGCGAAGCGCCGGCTCGGCGCGCTGCCGCGACGGTGGTGGCTCGCGATGGCCGCGATCTTCGTCGCCGCCTGCGTGATCCGCTGGATCGATCTGTCGGGCCACGGCCAGACCTGGGACGAAGACGTCAACTGGGCGGCCGGCCGCAACTACGTCACCAACTTGCTGTCGCTCGATTTTCACAGCTCGTCGTGGAGCTGGAACTACGAGCACCCGCCGATCATGAAGTACCTCGAAGGCATCGGCGCGCAGTTCGCCGATGGCTACGGCCCGGCGCGCGCGCTGTCGGCGATCTGGGTCGCGATCGGCTGCGCGTTGCTCGTGCCGATCGGCGCGCGGTTGTTCTCGTTTCGCGTCGGCGTGCTCGCGGCGGTCATCGCGGCGCTGCTGCCGCCGCTCGTCGCGCACGGTCAGATCGTCGGCCACGAAGCGCCGACCGTGATGTGGTGGAACCTCGCGATCCTCGCGGCGCTCGGCGTCTCCGACGTCGACAACGCGCGCACGACGCGCACGCGCATCGCGTGGACCGGTGTCGCGATCGGCATCGCGGTCGCGTCGCGATTCGTCAACGGCTTCGTCGGGATCCTGGCGCTCGCGATCATCGCGATCCGCACGCCGCCGCCGCGGCGCTGGCGCGTCACGCTCGAAGCCGCGATCACGATGCCGGTGATCGCGTTCGCGACGCTCTACGCGGTGTGGCCGCGGATGTGGCTGCATCCGATCGGCGCGCTGCAGGCCTCGCTCGCGAAGCTCGCGCAGACCCACGGCGCCGAGCCGTTCCTCGGCGTGATGACCGCACATCCCGGCGCGCACTACTTCGCCGCGTATCTGTTCGCGACGCTGCCGCTCGGCGCGCTGCTCGGCGTGCTGCTGTTTATCGTGCGCGCGTGGCGACGCAGGAGCGGCGAGCGCGAATCGATCGCGATCGCGCTGCTCTGGCTCGCGATCCCGATGCTCGCGATCATCTCGCCCGTTCGCCAAGACGGCGTGCGCTACGTGATGCCGTCGGTCGTCGCGCTCGCGCTGATCGCCGCGGCCGGCTGGGAAGCGCTCGCCGGCTACATGCGCTGGCGGTACGCGTTCGCCGCGTTGACCGCCGCGCTCGCGATCTATCTCGCCGCGACGCTCGTGCGCGTGCACCCGTACTATCTCGATTACTTCGCCGAGCAGGTCGGCGGCGCCGGCACCGTCGCGAAGCGCAACTGGTTCGAGACCGCGTGGTGGGGCGAAGGCGTCGATCGCTCGGTCGATTACGTCAACGCGAACGCGGCGCCGAACGCGCGCGTCTATCGCGACTGCATCGAGCCCGCACACCTCGCGTGGTTTCGCGCCGATTTATGGGGTCCGATGGTGCGCACGCCGAACGCCGCCGATTGGATCGTGACGTACTCGCCGGCGACACATCCGTGTGCGATTCCGGCAGGCTTCACGCGCGTGCTCGCGGTCGATGCCGACGGCGCGACGTTAAGTGAAGTGTGGAAACGTTGATGTAACGCGGCGAGCCCGTCACGTTCGCTAGAATCGCGTCATGAGGATGCGACGCGCGGCAGCGTTGATCATCGTCGCGGCGTGCTCGCATCACGATCCTGCGACGCCGCCGGCAATCGACGCGGCGCCGTCGCCCGACGCGACGACATTCGCGGCCACGCTCGACGGCAACCGCGATCGCCTGCTCGCGAGCTATCTGGCGTTTCTCGCGAGCACGCCGACGACGACGCAATCGAACGGCCTCTCGGGCGCGACGATCACGACGGTGTGCCAGCTGTGGAGCGCGCTGCATCCATCGGATCAGGACGTGTTCCTGACGATCACGCACCGGCTCGACGGCGCCGTGCTCGTCGATAGCTCGCGCGCGCTCGATCACATCGCGAAGCTGTATCGCGCCGTCGGCGGCCAGACCGCGACCGCGACCGATCCGGGCAGCTGCGGCGGCGGCGAGTACAACCGCATGATCATGCAGCAGGACGACGTGCTGCACGCCGCGATGCTCGCCGCGAATGGCCACCAAGGTGCGGCGCCGTTCGATCTCGCCGATATCCCGAGCGGCGGGTTCTGGCGCGATTCGCACGATCTCGGCGGCCCGCACGCACCGTTCGATCTCAGCGACGAGACCAACGACGGCGCGCCGCGCGGCCAGACGCAGTATTTCTCCGACGTGACGTCGACCGCGGCGACGAGCGCGCTCGGCCGCCAAGATCTCGAGACGCTCGTCGATCCGTACGCGATCGAGATGGATCAGGACTACGACTGCCCGCACGACTCGAACCCGGCTTGCGCGTACACGACGTACGGCCCGTCATGCTTGCCCGAGACGAGCGAGCTCGGCGTCGAGATCTACACCGGCAACTACGGCGCCTTCGAGCCGGACTGGAAGCCCACCGGCTGCTGACCGCGCTGACATCCGTGTCGCGGTCTCGCGTGCCGCGGCGATCTCGCGGCGCCGAACGTCGCGAAACTCGGCGCCGCCGTGCGGTCGGCCGCGTGCAACACGCGCGGGCATGCGCGCGTTGCTTCTCGTGACCCTCGCCGCCTGCGGGCAATCCGGCGAAATCGTCGTGTTCGACGGCGCGAGCGAGACGGCGATCCTCCAGACCGATCGCTACGAGCTGAGCGTGGTCGCCGCGGGCGATGTCGACGGCGATGGCCACGGCGATTTCTTCATGCCGTCCGATGAAGCGACGGATCTGTACTTCGGCCTCGACCGGCCGATCGCGACCCTGAACGGCGGCGCCGGTGTCGTGCCGCTCGGCGACGTCGACGGCGATGGTCGCGCCGACTTCCTGCTCGCGACCACCGACGACGTCACGTACGACACGACCGAGTGGTTCTATCCGGGTAGCGCGCATCCGTTCGATCGGCCCGGCATCGCGGTGCCGGGAAGCGTCGTCGCCGCGGCGGCGGTCGACGTCGACGGCGATCACAGGGCCGACCTCGTCGTCGTCACCGACACGAGCTCCGGCACGCAGTGCGGCATCGACGTCTATCGCGGCGGCGAAGGCTTCATGCTCACGCCCGAGAGCTCGATCGCGGTGCCGGCCGGCGGCACGCCCGCGATGTCGCTGCAATCCGCCGGCGACATCGACGGCGACGGCCGCGAGGATCTCGTCGTTGCAGGCGACTGCATCGGCGATGGCAACATCGACGTCTACTTCGGCGGCGCCGCCATCACCGGGCCGCCGAGCCGCATGCTCGCGACCGGCAACTTCCCGGTCGTCGCGCGCGACTTCAACGGCGATGGCTTCGGCGATCTCGCGGTCACCGACGGCGACGACACGCTCGTGTATTTCGGACCGGACCTCGACGCGCCGATGACTCTTGCCGGCACGCTCGCCGATGCCGGCGACGTCGACGGCGACGGCTATCCAGATGTCATCGTGATCACCCAGACGAACGACGTCGGCGTGTACCTCGGCGGCCCGGCGATCGACGACGTGCTCGACATCGATCTGGCGCAACCCAGCGGCCGACCGTTCACGTCGGCGGCGTACGTCGGCGGCGGCGAGGTCGTCGCCACGTACGCCGGCTGGCGCGCCGAGTGACTACTTGCCGTCGGCGCGCAGGCCGGTGACGTTCCACGACTGCGTGCAATACGGCTTCTTGTTATCGTGGCGCTGGTACTCGGCGGTGAGCACGAGCTGCATGACGCCGCCGTCCTCGACCTTGCCGGCGACCGAGTAGCGCGCGTCGAGCCCTTGCACCGTCGTCGCGAGGACCTTGAGCGTCGTCGCCTTGACCTTACCGCCGCGCTCCGGCACGCCGACCATTTCCGGAATCGTATCGACGTTGACGGTCAGACTGTTCTTGCGCGGATCGGTGCGCACGACCAGCTTCGCCCGCGTCAACGCGACCGGCGGCGGATCGCAGTTGTGACCGACCTCTTCGAACTTCACGTCGAACGTGCCGGCGGGATCGCTGTCGGCAAATGCGGGCGCCGACAGCAGCAGCGAAACAACAATCAGCGATCGCATCACGTGGTTAGACGCAGATCATGCCACGACATTCACGGCGCTTGGGCGGTCCGCGGCGGATCGCGATAGACGTAGAGCGTCTTGAGCGAGCGAACCTCGCTGCTCTCGCGCGCCACCACCGTCACCGCGTTCGAGCCCGGATACATCGGAATGTCGGCGGTGAACGACAGCGAACGGCCGTCTTTGCCGCCGCGGTTCGAGCGATAGAAGACTTTCTTCGCCTCGACCTTCGCGCTCTGGTTCGCGACGAACACGTAGACGTCCTCGAGGTGCGAGTCGTCGGTGACGTTGCCGACGAGCTTGAACGTGTCGCCCGAGGTGACGAGCTGCTTGGCGTCGAGCGCGATCTGCGGCGGCGTCGAGTTCCAGTACGGCGCGTATGCGCCGCCGCCGGTGCCGCCCGCGAACACCGCCGCGGTCGGCAGGAAGCCGACCTTCGTCGCATCCAGCTTGACCTTCGTCCACGCGCCGTAGATGCCGAGCGTGGTGTAGCTCGCGCCGCTCTTCGTCGTGCCGACGAGGCTCGAGTCGGGGTCGGCGCCGGCGTGGATCGAGATCGGCGCGCGCACGCTGACCGCGCCGCGCATGTCGTGGCCCGCGATCGGCGCCTGCAGCTTGAAGTGGAGCTTGTCGCGCGATTCGACGTCGAGGTTCGAGTCGTACGCCATCAGCTCGAGCACGACCTCGTCGCCTTGCAGCGAGTTGTCGGTCTGCAGCGGAAAGTCGAACTCCTTCTGCTGACCCGGTTGCAGCGCGCCGATCGTGAATCGCGACTTGCCGAGCACGACGCCGTCGCCGGTCGCGTTGCGCAACAGCACGATCGAGCCGTCGCCGATCCCGCCGGCGCTCTCGTCGGCGGTCGATGGCCCCGAGCCGGTGTTCTTGACCGTGACTTGCAGGTGATACGACTCGGCCTTTTGCACGAGGCCGTCGCCGTTGCTGTCATCGACGAGCTGCCACGCGTAGGCGAAGACCGGCCGCGGCAGCGACTCGACCTTCACTTCGACCGGTGACGAGTGGCTGATCGCGTTCTTGGCTTCGTGCGTCTCGACCGCGAGCCGGTCGACGCGATCGCTCGCGTCCATCGGCATCTTCAGCTTCGCGGTGAACGTCTTGGTCTCGCCCGGCGCGAGCTTGCCGATCGGCAGCTCGACATCTTCGAACATGCCGTCGTCCGACTGCAGCCGCGGCAGCACGCGATACGCGGTGCCGGTGCCGGCGTTCTTCACCGTCGCGGTCACGCTGAGATCCGCGCCGGCTTTGATCGTCGATGCCGACGTCGCGACCTGCACGTCGAGGTTCGCGGCGTCGCCGGAAACGGCCGGCGACCAATCGACGCCGATCACGTTGAGCGCGGCGACGAGCGCTTTGTCTTGCTCGCTGCGCACGCGCGCGACCAGCGCCTTCGCGCCGGCGACGAGCTTCGGCCGCGTGTTCGCGCTGACCGACGACACCAAGTCTTTGGCGAAGCGGATCTCGAAGTCTTCGACGACCTCCGGATCGTCGATGCCGTCGTTGTCGTCGTCATCGCCGTCGTCGGCCGAGGGCGGCGTCGGCGCGGTTGCGGTCTTGTCGGCGGCCGGCTGCTGCGGCTTGACGTAGAGGAACGGCAGCTCGTACGCCGGCTTGTCGATGTCCTTCGCGTACGTCGACACCAGGTGCGCGTCGAGATCCTTCTCGCCGTAGCTGTGCGTCGGCGGCAACAGCCGCACGAAGTCGCTCGCCGAATCGTTCTTGTCGGGGACGTACATCCGCTGGAGCTGGATGTCGGGGACGATGCCGAGGTACTGGATCGAGCGATCGCCGGGCGTCAGGTACTGGGCGATCGTCAGCTTGAGCTTGCTCTTGTCGTCGTTGTCGTAGAGCTCTTGCACGGAGCCTTTGCCGAACGTGCGCGTGCCGATGATCGCGGCGCGATCCAAGTTCTTGAGTGCACCGGCGACGATCTCGGACGCCGACGCCGAGCCGCCGTTGACGAGCACCGCGAGTGAGCTCGTCGTGTCGCCGAAGCCGCGCTCGGCGCGCCGCGCTTCGCGATCGCGACCCGACACCGTCGTCACGACCGTGCCGGAATCGACGAACAGATCCGAGAGCTGCACGGCTTCTTCGAGCAAGCCGCCCGGGTTGCCGCGCAGATCCAAGATCCACGAGGTCGCGCCCTGCGCCGACATCTTCTTCATCGCGTCGGCGACGTCGCTCGCGATGCCCTTCGAGAACTGATCGACCTTGATGTAACCGACGCCGTGCTCGAGCAGCTTGTGCTTGACGTGCGCGACGCGAATCACGTCGCGCACGAGATCGAACCGCATCAGGCTCGCGACGTCTTTGCGCTCGACCCACAGCGTGACGCCGCTCTTCGGCTCGCCGCGCATGCGATCGACCGCTTCGTTCGACGACAAGTTCTCGGTCAGCTCGTTGTTGATCTTGACGATGTGATCGCCGGCTTTGATGCCCTTCTTGTACGCCGGCGTGTCGCGCATCGGCCGCACGACGAGCAGCGTGTGACCGACTTGCTTGATCACGATGCCGAGGCCGCCGAACTTGCCGCTCGTCGACACGTCCATGTCGCGCGCTTGCTCGGGATCCATCAACATCGAGTGCGGATCGAGCGTCGCGAGCATGCCGTTGACCGCCGCGTACTCGACTTTGTCGAGATCGGCGCCGGCGTTCATGTTGGTCTCGATGAAGCGGAAGATGTTCTTGAGCTTCGCCGAGAGCCGCCACGGCGAGTCGACGTCGTCGGTGTCGAACACTTCGCGCTTGTCGTTGACCGCGACCGTGACCTTGTTGCGCGCGGTGTCGGCTTCGACGAGCACCTCGGGGATGCTGTACGAAACCTGATCGAGCGCGCTGTACAACATCTTCTTCGGATCGATGCGCGACGGATCGACGTAGCGCTCTTTGATCCGCACGAGCGTCATGTTGAAAATTTTCAACGCCGATAGGTCGTGCCGCGTGTCGGGTGCGGCGCCTGGTGCGGCGCGAACTTCTTGCGTGGCCAGCCCGATCGGAACGAGGGGAACGAATCCCTCGGGACTGCGCCGGACCACGGTGAGCACCAGCGCGAACATGCCGGCGAGGCTCACCACAGCCAGGTTCAACCTGCTTCGCATCAGGCGATTATAGGGTGCAACCTGTACTGCGCCATCGAGGTTTCGATCGAGTCCCGGCTGGTACGGGCATGTAGTATGGTGGGCCGCAAGCGATGGCCGATCGGAAGAAAACGTCGGGCGGAGCGAAGCGCCGCAAATCGGCCAAGGTGATCGACGTCGACGGCGGCGAAGCCAAGCCCGTCGAAGATGCGGACGACGACGCCGACGCCGACGAGGCAGAAGGCGACGACTCGGGCGTCGATACCGATCTCGCGAACGCGGGAGCGATCGACGTCGGCGATAGCGACGGCGATGGAGTCGCCCCGCACGACGACCACGAGCGCGCCGAAACCGAAGACGTACCAGCCGTATCGACCAAGGGCGGTTCGCTCGCGCGCCGCGATCCGCTGTCGGTTTACATGTCCGAAACGCGGCGCTACCCGTTGCTCACGCCGCAAGAAGAGCACGACCTCGCGGTCAAGCTCGTCGAGCACGGCGACACCGGCGCGGCGCGCAAGCTGATCGAAGCGAACCTCCGGCTCGTCGTCAAGATCGCCTACGAGTATCGCCGAGCGCATCGCAACCTGCTCGACCTCGTGCAGGAAGGCAACATCGGCCTCATCCAGGCCGTCGGAAAATTCGATCCGTATCGCGGTGTGAAGTTGTCGAGCTACGCCGCGTTCTGGATCCGCGCCTACATCCTCAAGTTCATCTTGAACAACTGGCGGCTCGTCAAGATCGGCACGACGCAGGCGCAGCGCAAGCTGTTCTTCAACCTGCGCAAGGAGCGCGAGAAGCTCGAGCAGCTCGGCTTCGCGCCGACAACGGCGCTGCTCGCCGAGAAGCTCGACGTTCCAGAAAAAGAAGTCATCGAGATGGAGCGCCGGCTCGCCGCGCCCGAAGCGTCGCTCGACGCACCGCTCGGATCCGGCGACGACGACGGCGTGCGCACGCGGCTCGATTATCTGCCGAGCGAAGACGAGCGGCCCGATCGCGCAGTCGCGCAGAGCGAGTTCTCGCAGCTGTTGCGCGGCAAGCTCGAGACGTTCGCGACCACGCTCGAAGGCCGCGAGCAGGCGATCTTCCGCGAGCGCTGGCTCTCCGAAGATCCGCTGACGCTGCAAGAGCTCGGCGATCGCTACAACGTCAGTCGCGAGCGCGCGCGCCAGCTCGAGAAACGCATGCTCGATCGGCTCAAGAAGTATCTCGAGGCGGAGATGGGCACCGCGATCGACATCGAAGCGCTCTCGCGCGAGTAGCTCAGCCGGGTGACGGCTCGGGTGCTTCGGGCGGGCGGCCAAACGGCTCGCTCGGATCACCCCAGCGCCAGCCGTCGAGCGTGTCGACGAGCGAGAACGGATCGAACGTCGGTGCGGCGGCGTAGAGCGCGTCGAGCGCCTGATCGCTGCGCAGCGTTTTATAGAGCTCGGGCGGTCCCGACATCGCGAGCTCGTAGAGCGCTTTGACGTCGCGCTGTGCGATGTCGCGACCGAGATCGCGCGCGTGCGACGCGTGCGCGGCGATGATGTCGAGGCGCAGGTTTGCGACATGCGCGGCCGCGGTAAGTGCCCACCACGTCGCGTCGCGTCCCGCCGAATGCTCGTGATCGCCGGCGATCGCTTCGGTCGCGGCGATCGCAGCCGGCTCGAGCGTGTGATGCGCACCGCTGACCGCTTGGCGGAGTTCGACGTCGGCCGCTTGCATCGCGGCGACCAGCGTCGGGCCACGCGCGTCGTTGTCATCGCGCCATTCGTGCATCGCGAAGTAGTCGTGCGCGGCCGCGGCGGCGGCATTCGACGCATGCGTGGCCGCCGACAAGCGGTCGAAGCTGCCCACGGCGTCGGCGCTCAGCCCGGATCGAAACGGCGCGAGCTTGTCGGCGCAGTCTTCGGTGGTCGCCGTGTCGGAGACCAGATCGTCGACGCGATTCGGCGTCGCGCGCGGATCGAGAGGCTCGCGCGCGAGTGCTTCGCGCGAACCGACGCGCCGGTCGAGCGTCGCGATGCACGGATGCACCGCTTGGATCGCCGCCCATCGCGCCATCTTCGCGTTCCATGCGGCAGCGGCGCGCTCGTAGTCGCTTAGCTTGACGTGGTCGCAATACATCGGCAGCGCGAGCATGGCGAACAAGCCGGCGACGCCGAGCCCACCGAACACGACCTTCGCCCGCATCGCGTCGATGATAGCCGGATGGTACGGTCCGCGCGATGACTAGCGGTAAACCGAAAGGCGATCACGTCAAACGCGTCGGCATCGTGTTCTCGGGTGGCCCGGCGCCCGCGGCGAACGCGGTGATCTCGGCGGCGGCGATCTCGTTTCTCGACGACGACCGCGAGGTCATCGGTTTCTTTCACGGCTACTCGAACCTCGCCGAATATCATCCGGTCACGCACCGGCTGTTGCCCGACGAGCACTACCGAATCTTTCAGGAGAAGGACATCTCGGGCCTGCGCAACACGCGCGGCATCGTGATCGGCACGGCGCGCAGCAATCCGGGCAAGTTGATCGAGAAGCCCGCCGATCTCGACGATCCGAAAAAAACGGCGGCGCTGCGCAACGTCTACAACGCGCTCGTCGATCTCGAGATCGACGCGCTGATCTCGATCGGCGGCGACGACACGTTAAAGACTGCCAACTTTCTCGTCGAGTATCAGAAGCGGCTGCCGCCCGAAGCGCGCCACGTGCAGATCGTGCACTTGCCGAAAACGATCGACAACGACTATAGCGGCATCGACTTCACGTTCGGCTTCTTCACCGCCGTCGACGTGATGGCGAAAGAGCTGCAGAACCTGCGCGCCGACGCGATCGCGACCTCGAGCTACTTCGTCGTCGAGACGATGGGCCGCAAGGCCGGCTGGCTGTCGTACGGCGTCGCGATCGCCGGCGAAGCGAACCTCGTGCTCGCGGGCGAAGATGTCGACGGCGAGCTCGCCGGCAAAGACAAGTCGCTCAAGCTCGACGCGCTGATCGATCGCATCGTCGATCTGATCCTGACGCGCGAGAAACGCGGCAAGCACTACGGCACCGTCGTGCTCGCCGAAGGCCTCGCGGAGAGCCTGCCGCCGTCCGCGCTCGGCGACGTGCCGCGCGACGAGCACGGCCATCTCTCGCTCGGCAAGCTCGACTTCGGCAAGTCGATCGCGGCGCTCGTGCAAAAGCGCTACGAGCAGCGCACGCAGCGCAAGAAGAAGGTGACCGGCCTGCAGCTCGGCTACGAGTCGCGGTGCTCGCCGCCGCACGCGTTCGACGTGATGCTCGGCAGCCAGCTCGGCATCGGCGCGTTTCGCGCGCTCGTCGAAGAGAACCTCGACGGCTTTCTCGTCAGCGTGCACGGCCAGCTCGATCTCGCGTACGTGCCGTTTCACGAGCTCGTCAACGCGCAGACGCTCAAGACCGAGGTGCGCTTGATCAAGCACGGCAGCGACTATCACCGGCTCGCGCGGTTCCTCGAGACGCGCACCGATCGCATCGTCGAGTGGAGCCCGGGTCGCCGGCAGGAGCGGTAGTGTCGACACCTTTCGAGCTGCTCGGCGGTGCCGATCGCGTGAAGACGCTCGTCGAGCGCTTCTACGATCACATGAGCGCGCACGAGCCGACACTCGCGCGGTTGCATCCGGTCGACGACCACGGCAGCGTCGCGCGCGCGAATCGCGATCGCTTCGCGCTGTTCTTGATCGGCTGGCTCGGCGGTCCCGACGATTACGCGCAGCAGCACGGTCACCCGCGACTGCGCATGCGCCACGGCCGCGTAGCCGTCGACGAAGCGATGCGCGACGCGTGGCTGCGCTCGATGCACGCGGCGATGGACGCCGAAGCGATCACCGGCGATGCGCGCACGTTTCTCGACCAGCGGTTCGCCGAGGTGGCCGATTTCTTGAGGAACACATGAACGTCGTCATCTTCGGTGCGAGCGGCATGGTCGGGCAGGGCGTGATGCGCGAGTGCTTGCTCGACGCGGGCGTCGGCGACGTGCTCTCCGTCGTGCGCACGCCGAGCAGCAAGACCGATCCGAAGTTGCGCGAGCTCGTGCATGCCGACTTCACCGACTTCACCGGCGTCGACTTCGGCACGCCCGACGCGTGCTTCTGGTGCCTCGGCGTGACCTCGGCCGGGCTCGACGAAGCCGCGTACACGAAGATCACGCACGACTACACGATCGCCGCGGCGCGCGTGCTCGCGAAGCCGACCTGCACGATGATCTTCGTCTCGGGCACCGGCGCCGACGGCAACGCGATGTGGGCGCGCGTCAAGCGGCGCACCGAGGACGATCTGACCGAGATGACGTGGAAGCACATCTTCGTGTTTCGGCCGGGCATGATCCGGCCGCTGCACGGGATTCGCTCGCGCACGCGGATGTACAACGTGCTCTATCCGCTGCTGTGGCCGATCATGCAGGTCGCGCGCGTGATCGCGCCGAACAGCGTGACGTCGACCGAGCGCGTCGGTCGCGCGATGCTGCACGTCGCGCGCGACGGCTATCGCACGCGCGTCCTCAGCAATCGCGACATCAACGAAGCCGCGACTTGAAGTAGGCGAGCGCTTCGACGTCGCCGTCGACGAACAGCTCGGGCAGCGCGGTTTCGGCGGCCTCGCGGCGCGCCGTGT
>DASXEF010000327.1:0-6390 GCA_036490255.1 Kofleriaceae bacterium | reverse complement strand
CGGCATCCGGCTCGGCAAGCCGCTCCAGCTCGGCGAGCCGCTGTCGGAGCACGTGCTGCTCGAAGAATTGCGCACGCTCGCCGACGAGAACCACGTGCTGCGCTCGTTCATCGGCCAGGGCTATTACGACACGATCACGCCCAGCGTGATCCTGCGTAACGTCCTCGAGGATCCGGGCTGGTACACGCAGTACACGCCGTACCAGGCCGAGATCTCGCAGGGCCGGCTCGAGGCGCTGATCAACTTCCAGCAGATGATCGAGGATCTGACCGCGCTGCCGATGGCGAATGCCTCGCTGCTCGACGAAGCCACCGCCGCCGCCGAGGCGATGCACATGAGCTTCGCGGAGCACGCGAGCGAGAAGCGCGCGGCGTTCTGGGTCCACGACGCGACGCACCCGCAGACGATCAGCGTCATGCGCACGCGCGCCGAGCCGCTCGGCATCCAGCTCAAGATCGGCACGCTCGAGCAGATCGCGAACGGGCTCGACGACACGATCGCCGGCATCTTGATCTCGTATCCGTCGACCGACGGTCACGTCATCGATCACCGCGCGCTCTGCGCGGCCGCAAAGGCACAGAGCATCACCGTCGCGATGGCGACCGATCTGCTCGCGCTCGCGCTGATCACGCCGCCGGGCGAGCTCGGCGCCGATATCGCGATCGGCACCGCGCAGCGCTTCGGCGTGCCGATGGGCTTCGGCGGTCCGCACGCCGCGTTCCTGGCCGCGCGCGACGAGCTGCGCCGCCAGATGCCGGGCCGGATCATCGGCGTGTCGCGCGACGTCAAGGGCCGCACCGCGTTTCGCCTCGCGCTGCAGACCCGCGAGCAACACATCCGCCGCGAAAAGGCGACGTCGAACATCTGCACCGCGCAGGTGCTGCTCGCCGTCATGGCATCGATGTACGCCGTCTATCACGGACCCGACGGGCTGCATCGCATCGCGACGCGCGTGCGCGCATACACGACGCTGGTCAAAGCCGGGCTCGAGCGGCTCGGCGTGCGCGTGCGGCCCGGCGTGTACTTCGACACGCTGCGCGTCGATCTCGATGCGCACGTGCAGGCCAGCGTGCTCGCGCGCGCCGTCGATCTCGGTCTGAACCTGCGGCGGTATCCCGACGGCGTCGGCATCTCGTGCGACGAGACCACGAGCCTCGCCGACATCTCGGCGCTGCTCGAAGCGTTCGCCGCGGATCACGAGCCGCGAGCGTCCGGAGGAGCCGCAAGCGACGGACGCGAGCAAGATACGATCGACATCGATCAGCTCGTCGCGCAGACCGACGCGCCGGCGCTGCCCGAGGGCCTCGCGCGCACGTCGAAGTACCTCGAGCACCCGACGTTCGCGCGCTACCACGCCGAGCACGAGATGCTGCGCTACATCACGCGGCTGCAGGCGAAGGATCTGTCGCTCACCACATCGATGATCCCGCTCGGCTCGTGCACGATGAAGCTCAACGCGACGAGCGAGATGCTCCCGGTCACGTGGCCGAGCTTCGGCCGCTTGCATCCGTTCGCGCCCGCCGAGCAAACCGGCGGCTATCGCGCGATGTTCGCGCAGCTCGAGGCGTGGCTCGCCGAGATCACCGGCTTGCCGGCGGTATCGCTGCAACCGAACTCGGGCGCGCAAGGCGAGTACGCCGGCTTGCTCGCGATCCGCGGCTATCACTTGGCGCGCGGTCACGCGCATCGCACCGTCTGCTTGATCCCGCAGAGCGCGCACGGCACGAACCCGGCGTCGGCGGTGATGGCGGGCATGCAGGTCGTCGTCGTCGCGTCGGCGGCAGATGGCACGATCGATCTCGAAGATCTGAAGAAAAAGGCCGAGGCGCACGCGAAGAACCTGGGCGCGTTGATGGTCACGTATCCGTCGACGCACGGCGTGTTCGAAGAGGGCATTCGCGAGGTCTGCGAGCTCGTCCATCGCAACGGCGGCCAGGTCTACATGGACGGCGCGAACATGAACGCGCAGGTCGGCCTGACCCGGCCCGCGGCGATCGGCGCCGACGTCTGTCACTTGAACCTGCACAAGACGTTTTGCATCCCGCACGGCGGCGGCGGTCCCGGCATGGGCCCGATCGCGGTCGCCGCGCATCTCGCGCCGTACTTGCCCGGCCATCCGCTCGCGTCGACAGATTCCGGCGGCAGCCAGCCGGTCGGGCCGGTTTCGGCGGCGCCGTGGGGCTCGGCGTCGATCCTACCGATCTCGTTCGCGTACATCGCGATGATGGGCGAGCCCGGGCTGCGTCGCGCGACGGAGATCGCGATCCTCGGCGCGAACTACATCGCGCATCGACTCGGCGCGCACTATCCGGTGCTGTACTCGGGCTTGAACGGCCGCGTCGCGCACGAGCTGATCCTCGATTGCCGCGGCTTCAAGAAGACCGCGAACATCGAGGCCGAGGACATCGCGAAGCGGCTGATGGATTACGGCTTCCACGCACCGACGATGAGCTTTCCGGTGCCGGGCACGTTGATGGTCGAGCCGACCGAGAGCGAAGCGAAGAGCGAGATCGATCGGTTCTGCGACGCGATGATCGCGATTCGCGCCGAGATCGCCGCGATCGAGTCCGGCACCATGGATCGCGCGAACAACCCGCTCAAGCACGCGCCGCACACCGCGGCCGAGCTCGTCGCCGCAGAGTGGAACCATCCGTACACGCGCGAGCAAGCGGCGTATCCGGCCCCGTGGCTGCGCGTCCACAAGTACTGGCCGCCGGTGGCGCGTGTCGACAACGCCTACGGCGATCGCAACCTTGTGTGCGCCTGCCCGCCGGTGGATGCTTACGGCTGATGGGCGGTTTCGAGGGCATCATTTTCTGGATCGGCGTGTTCGGCGTCGCGCCGGCACTTGCCTACGTCAAGCACCGCGCACGCCTGGCCGAGAGGAAGCTCGAGCTCGAGGCCAAGACCGGCGCGCTCGGCGTCGGCGGCCAGGACGCCAAGAAGCTGCTCGAGGACAACAAGCTGCTGCGCGAGCGCGTCGAGAACCTCGAAGCGATCGTGTGCTCGGTCGATCACGATCTCAACCTCAAGGTCGCCAAGCTCGTCGACGAGCAGCGCGCGCAGCTGCCGGCCGCGGCACCAAGCTCGCCGTCGCCCGCACCGGCGAACTTCGCGCTCGATCAAACCGCGACGCTGCCGCCGCGCGCGGCCACGCCGGTCGCCGCGCAACCGTCGTCGATCGAAGCCGGGCAGGTGCTCGCCGGTCGTTATCGCGTCCAGCGCTTGCTCGGCAAAGGCGGCATGGGCGCGGTCTACCTCGCCGACGACGAAGTGCTCCACGAGCTGGTCGCGCTCAAAGTCATCTCGAGCGCGTTCTCGAGCGACGAAGCCGCGCTGGTCGCGAGGTTCCGCCGCGAAGCATCGGCGGCGCGCAAGGTCAGCTCGCCGTCGGTGATCCGGATCCACGATCTCGGCGAGGCCCGCCCGGGGCTGCTCTATCTCTCGATGGAGTACTTCGCGGGCCGCACGCTCACCGAGCTGATCGCACAGCGCGGCGTCGTGCCGATGAAAGACGTGCAGGACATCCTGCAGCAGGTCTGCAGCGGGCTCGAGGCCGCGCATCAGGCCGGCGTGATCCACCGCGATCTCAAGCCCGGCAACGTGCTCGTCGGCGAACGCGGCGCGGTCAAGCTGATCGACTTCGGGCTCGCGACCACGCTGGTCGGCGAGAACCTCACCGCGACCGGCGCGATCTTGGGAACGCCGCACTACATGGCGCCCGAGCAAGTGCGCGGCAAGCCGGTCGACGCGCGCAGCGACGTCTACTCGCTCGGCGCGCTCGCGTATCACCTCGTCACGGGACGGCCGCCGTTCACCGGCGAGAACGCGATCGCGGTCGGCTTCGCGCATCTGTCGGAGACGCCCGATGCGCCGCGCGTCCTGCGCCGCGATTGCCCGCCGGCGCTCGACGCTGCGATCATGGCCGCGCTCGCGAAGGCTCCGGCCGATCGCCCGGCCTCGGCGAAGGCGTTCTGCGATCAGGCGTTCGCGGCGAGCGCTGCTTGAAACGACTCGTGTCGCTCGCGCTCGCCTTGTGCGCGTGCGGCGACAACGAGCCCCCACCGCCGATCGACGCGGTCGGCATCCCGGATCTCGCCGTCGTGCCGTCGCAGATGACCGGCACCGAGACGATCCAGAACGTCAGCTTCGACGATGCGTCGTGCGAGGTCGTCGAAGGTTGCGTCGACGCCGTCGGCGAGCGCCGCTTGCTCGCGTTCGCCGCGGTCACCGTCAATCGCGGCACCGCCGATCTCGATCTCGGTCCGGTGCCGCCGGCCGGCGTGAGCTCGGGCATCTTCGTGTGGTCGCCGTGTCACATGCACCATCACGTGATCGGCTACGCGAGCTTCGACTTGCTCGATCAAACCGGCGACGTCGTCGTCACCGGTCGCAAGCAAGCGTTCTGTCTCGAGGACGACGAGCAGATCGATCCCGGCCATCCGTCGAAGTTCAGCTGCAACGTGCAAGGCATCAGCGTCGGCTGGGCCGACGTGTACGCCGCCGACTTACCGTGCGAGTGGATCGACGTGACCGATGTGCCCGCAGGCACCTACACGGTTCGCGTCGCGATCGACCCCGAAGCGATGTTCCCTGATAGCGATCGGTCCAACAATGTATGGGTCGATACCGTCGAGCTTTGATACGATGCTGGCATGTGGAGGTTAGGGATCCTCCTGGCGGTCGCCTCGTGCGGTCGCCTTGGCTTCACGGATTTATCCGCTGAAGTCACTCCGGACGCGTCCGGACCGTCGAGCGATGCAGCGCCGTCGCCGCTGCTCCTCGCGTGTGGTGCACCGCAGCGCTTCGCGTTCGACACCGATCAGAACGGCGTCGGCGTCGCCGTCCACGCGAGCGGCATCGACGTCTTCGACGCCGACAGCGGCGGCGTGCTCACCGGCTACAGCTTCGAGCTCGGCTCCGACGGCTCGCTGCACGAGCTCGAGAGCGGCGTCGTGCTCGGCACCAACAACGCGAGCGGCGAGGTCGGCGGTGCGGCGATCGGCGATCAGGTCGTGCTCGCATCGACGACCAACGCGATGCCGGCCGGCACGACCGTGTTCACGCTCGACGACGGGCTCGCGACGGTTGCCGCGCCGATGACCGATACGAGCGATGCATCGAGCGAAGCGCCGATCGCGTCAAACGGCAGCGTGATGATGCTCGCGCAGATGGACGCGGGCAGCGACGCGATCGTTCGCCTGGTCTCGCCGAGCAGCGGTGAGGCATCGGCAACGACGGTCGTCGGCGCGTCGAGCGTCGCGCCGTACTACGAGAACGCGATGGCGACGGCATCGGGCTTCGCGCTCGGCTACGGCACCGCGATCCCGTCCTCGCGCACGCAGCTCGCGCTGCTCGACGCGAGCTTGAACATCACGACCGGTCCGTTCACGCTCGACGCCGGGTTGGACATGTACGCGCCGTGGTTCGCGTACTCGGCCACGCTCGACAAGTTCCTCGTGACCTGGCACCAGAAAGACGTGACCTCCGACGACGACACGTGGGCGATGATCGTCGACAGCACGCTCAACATCGTCGTGCAGCCGTTCGAGGTCGCGCCGTTCTCGACGAACGTCGTCGCCGCGGCCGATGCCGACGGGTTCTGGCTCGCGTATCACACGTACACGCCGGCCAGCATCATCGCGGCGTCGCACGTCGCGGTCGACGGCACCGTGACCGCGCGCCCGGTGACATCGTCAGGTGGCACGCCGGTGAACTGGAACGTCGTCGAGCGCGACGGCCAAGCGATCCTGGTGTGGACCGAGACCGGCGGCAGCGGACCGAATTTGTATCTCGATCCGCTGTGTAACTAGCGCGGCGAAACGCGATCGCGGGCAAGCGACCGCGCGGTCCTATCTGACTAGCGCGGCGTCATCCGGTAGTGCGCGACGATCCATTCGCGACCGTCGCGATAGCCGAACAGCTCGGCGCACGCGAGAAAGAACACGCGCCAGCGCTGATAGCGCGCGCGATCGAGCAGCGCTTCGATCTGTGCGCGCTGGCGCACCAAGTTGTCGTGCCACGCTTCGGCGGTCTTCGCGTAGTGCGTGCCCGGCAGCTGCCATTCGTCGTCGATCTTGAGGTGCTCGTCGAAGCTGTGGAACAGCCGCGCGCTCGGCATGATGCCGCCGGTGAAGAACTCGCGCGCCATCCAGTCGGAGCCGCCGGCATCCTCGAACGGGTAGGCGTAGCGCGCGTGCGCGAACACGTGCGCGAACATCGCGCCGTCGGGGCGCAGCCAACCCGCGATCCGCTCGAACAGCACGGCGTAGTTGCGCACGTGCTCGAGCATCTCGATCGACACGACGCGATCGAAGCTATGCGCGGCGAGCTCGAGCGTGCGCACGTCGGCGGTGCGGACGGTCAGGTTGTGCGGCGCGCGCGCCGTGA
>DASXEF010000321.1:0-12304 GCA_036490255.1 Kofleriaceae bacterium | reverse complement strand
AAGGCGTGCTTCTGATCGTCGATCGGCCGTTCCTTCAGACCAAATCGCGCGACCACATCGCGGCACGTCGCAATCGCTTGCCGATAAGGCTCGAACCGCGTGCCACTCGATTTCTCGATGGCACGGATTCCGTCCTGGGCATCCTTCGCGTAGAAGCCGCTGCCCCCGTTCCATGGTGCGACGATCGGCGTCGGCGTGTAGGTGGTGGCGAAGAACTCGACGAGAGCAACCCGATCGAACGCACCTTGCAAAGTCAGCACGCCGTTCGACCAGGCCGCACGTACGTTCGTATCGAGCTGCTCGGCGATGATCCGGAACACGCCGAGCGCCTTCAGGTAGTCGGCTAGTGGAAGCCGCTTGCAACCAGCGAGCACAAGCGGGTTCACGAACTGTCTCCTCCGCGCCGGCGGCGGGCTGTTCCGCGCCAGTCCGCGACACGCACGATCGTCTCCCAGAGTGCAAGCCGAAACGGCCCGTGGGTACGAACCAGCCGCGCCATTCGATCGAGCCAGCTCGGACCCGAGGGTCCATCGCCGAGCGCGGTGATGCTCAGATCGAGCTTCACCGCGGAGCTCGCAATTCCGTTGCCCAGGTCGGTCGCCGCAAGCTCGTCGGTATCCCAGACGCCGAGCGCGAAGCGTCGGCCATCGTCAGGAACGACCTCATTGGGACGCGGTCGAACCGACAACCGAACCTTGCCGTGATGTGCGGCCACGAGGAAAGCTTCGAGATCCGTACCGCCTTGTTGAAGTAGGGCGAGCGCGCTCGCGAGCTCGTGCCGGAATGCACGCCGAGTGAAACGTGCGCTTCGACGTCCATCGCTCTTCGCCCACGGGCCATGTGAACGCCGGGGATCGTTGGCGTCGAGACCGGACGTGATCATCTCCTGAAACACGCGATGCGCCTTCCCGAGATCGTGCCACCGCGACGCTCGCACAACGGCCTCCCACGGCACGTCGCCGGTGATCAGCGCGCGAAGCTTCTCGGCCTCCTGAGCGACATCGTCGGAATGAACTGCAAGCGGCACGAAATCGTCACAGGTGAACGACAGCTCTTCGCGCTCGTCGGAGTCCGGCTCTGCCCCGGCCGCTACGATCGCAGCCGGTAGGTGAGTGGCGCGTGCGGTCCAACCGAGCGCGCGCTCGTAACCGCCGATCGCCCGCGACGCGATGACTGCCATGCCGGGTACGAGCTGAGCCGCGGATATCGGTTCCCACGCATCGAGCAGCCCCGACCAGCGAAATACACGCGTTCGTTCGAGCAACTTGCGCAGCTCGCTGATCGGAACACTGCACAGCTCGTCGCGCTGTGGCTCCGGTGCATCGCGTGCTGGTGCCTCGTCCGCGAGGTCACGCCACGCGATTTGCACGTCGCGCTCGTCGGCGTCACGCACCCAACGAGACACATCTAGATCGAGACCTGCAAGATCGGGCTGCGTATCGAAGAGATCGAGGAGATCCCTACGACGGATGACCGGCATGACTGGCGATTCGTCGTCCACCGGCACACTCGCGAGTGATGCTGGCGAGACATCCTGCAGGGCCGTCAACCGTGCACGGGCAATGGCGAGCTGCGCCGCCTCGTACGGGGCTGCGACGGAATCGTCGATGTCGATCCAGTGAACGCCGGCCTCGTCGCGCGTGTACTCGCCTCGCCGGTTACAACGTCCAAACCTCTGCACGAGCGATGACCAGGATGCGATTTCGGTGAACAACGTCCGCGCCGAGATGTCGACACCCGCCTCGATCGCCTGCGTCGCAACCAGAATGCCCGACCATCCCGGCGTCAACACCTCGTCCTGGATGGCTCGCCGATCAACCGGACGAAAGCGTGAGTGCACGAGCCGAACCGGCGTTTCGCCAGCGTGCTTTGCGAGCTCACCGTACGCCTCCTGCGCCCGGCGAACCTGGTTGAACACGACGAGCGTGAGAGATCCTGGAGCATGGGCTGCGATCACGTGCCGCGCCAGCTCCACAGGATTGCCGGTGGAAGTGGGCTGCAGCTGCTTGGGCGCATGGTGGCGCGCGGCCAACACGGGCTGATCGAGGTCGGCCGGGCCGAGCGCGAGCTGGCGGAATTCGCCTCGGTGATCGACGGTGCGGAGTCGACCTGGCGCAAGCGTCGCGCTCATCCAGATCGAAGCGGTCGGTGCTGCAGTGCCGATCGTATCCCTGAGGCCCTGAAGCTGCGCGGTCGTCGACGAACCGACGCCCATGAGCTGCACTTCGTCCAGTATCCAGAGCGCATCATTGTTCAGTAGCGCGAAATGTACGGGCCACTTGTAGCGACTCATCGCATAGCCGCGGTTGAGAGCCCGCGAGAGCAGCTGATCTTGCGTTCCGACGATGATCGTCTCCGCCTCGGGGTGCTCTTGCCAACTGTCGTCGACTGCACCGCCGAGCATCGCGTGGAGCCTTACCTCGTTGCGTAGTTGCACGCGCTCCAACCAACCTTCCGTCACACGCTGCGTCTGCTCCACCAAGGTCCGCATCGGTAAGCAGAAGATCAAGCGGCGTGGGGTCGCAGTTCGTACCGTCGCGTCTGGATGATGACGACGACGCCAGAGCCAGCCGAGGACAGCGGTCGCGGTCTTACCCGCGCCGGTGGGCGCGGCCAACAGATCCGGCAACGCAGGTTCCGTGGCGAACTGAACCTGGTAAGGAAACGGTTCCGTGCCGGTTGCCGCGGAGAAGAAGGATGCGTACGAACTCATGCATGACCCAGAGATCGGTCACCGCCACGCTACGCGCTTAGTCCAGCACCTGCCAAGCCACCGAAGCAGACGTTGACATTCGGTGTCAAATCTCGTGCGTCCCACCAGC
Organism: Kofleriaceae bacterium; assembly: GCA_036490255.1. Classification (GTDB taxonomy): domain Bacteria; phylum Myxococcota_A; class Polyangia; order Haliangiales; family Haliangiaceae; genus JABFXX01. The sequence continues at coordinate 9,482 of DASXEF010000321.1, read as the reverse complement.
CGGAAACTTCGTCGCCGAGAGCAATAACCGTGGATTGACATCGGCGGGCAACGTTCCGCGCGCCAGTTCAGCGCGCTGCTCCAGGCGCAGCAAACCGTCGCATTTGCCGGCCGCCACTCTGCGTGCTCGAGCCACGTCTTCGGTCGCGGGATGCCCGCCTCGAGTAGCTCGCGGCGGTGGCGTGATCACCGAGAGCGTCGGAACAGCGAGCCGCTTGCTCGAGCGCGAGCAGCGAGCCCGGCGCGCGAGCAAGCATGCTCGTGAATACCTCGAGGGCGCTTTCGATGCTGTCCTGACCGATCAGAACGACCCCCTTCGCATAGGACACCGCTACTGTCGTCGTGTCGATCGCGCCCAAATGAGCGCTCGAACACGAAGCATCCTGCGCGTACGCGCGAGATGCGCAGCCGAGCACCACGAGCTCCGCCAGAATCGCGTGACGATGATCGAGAGGACGGGCTGCAAGTCGACGCCCAGCATGGTGCCGGGTATCCAGGAACGCCTGACAATATCGGCTCGACGCTGCCCCGACGTGCAAGACGAGAGCGTCCAGAACCCGCGGCCGTCGTCCGCCGCGCGAACCCAATAGACCGAACAACATCTCGAATGCAGCGACGCGCACCGCGAGATCCGCGAACGTGCCAATGAGGTGGTCTTCGTCTTGGGTTTCGACGTCCTGATCCCATCGCTGCATGGCGATTTCGAGTGCCGATGCGATCAGCTCCACGGGATCATGGGACGCGTTCTTCTGGATCGGGGAGGTAGCCCTCTTCGATGAACGTCCTCGCCATCGCGCGCAACACGCCCGAGCGCGTAGATCGAGCGAGCGGCCTATGGTCGAAGAAGCGTCGTCCGTCGGAGATTCGGCTGAGCGGCAAATGGAGGTTGAGTGCGCCCCATAGAACGCCGAGCACGTCAATCCCTGGGCTCATGATGCGCGCCTACCGCATCGGCCGGAGGCGGCGCAAGCCTTTGTCTGCGATCTCAAACAGCGAGATCTGCAAGTGCTCACATCAATCACAACTGTGCGTGTGAACGCTCTCAGCACGCGCTCTACCGTTCGTGACCTGCCGTCGGCCGCGCACGCTGGCCCGCGCGCGCCAGTCGCGTCTTCACCAAATCGTGGGAATGCCATTTCTGATCGCCGTCGTGTTCGCGCCGCGTCACTGCGATTACAGCCGCGATCGAAGCTCGCGCCGGATCACGCCAACGCATGCACTCATTTGAACGCGCGTCGCCGCCATACGTCACGATGGGACACGTCAGACCTGACGTATTACGAGCTGACGCATCCGGCTTATTCGCGGTGCGATGGATGTCGACGACCTTTCGGCAAGGTTCGGCAGGCGGTGTCGAGCACTCCGCCGCCGTCGCAAGCTTTCGCAGCTCGACATGGTCCGGCGCTTCGACGTCTCGCTCAGCCACTATCAAAAGATCGAGCGCGGCGATCTCGACGTAAGGCTCTCGACCGCGCAGAAGCTCGCCGAGTGTTTCGGGATCACGCTCGCCCAACTGATGCGCGGCGTCTAGATCGTGGCGCCAGGCGCCAGGAGGCTCGATCAGGCTCTATATGAACCCAAGAAGTGTTCGATCGTCTCTGTGGTCACACGAGATGTACTTGAACTGACCGCGCACCCAGCCTTCATCGATCGTCGTACTTCTTGGACATGGATGGCCGTTCGTGATGTCGATCCAGGATCAATTTCAAACCAACCTTAGATTGCCCTACTCGTCCGATGGCGGATCGACGAACCTAATGCTTCGCGCGTCGGCGATGCAGTGTCGACGGATCCACGCCGAGCTGCTCGGCGGCACGCGTCTTGTTGCCACCGCATTGCTCGATCATCCACTCGATGTATTCATCTTCGACCTCGCGCAGTGTCGCGAGCTTGTCGCGCGGCAAGCTGAATCGCTCGCCTCGTTCGAGCACGCGCGGCGCGAGCTCGGTGAGGTCGGCGAGCGATGCTTCGGCATTGATCCCGACGACGACGAGCCGCTCGATCAAATTCTCGAGCTCGCGCACGTTGCCCGGCCACGCGTAACGCGCGAATGCGGAGAGCACGTCACTCGACAACGACGCGAGGGTTGACTGCGGATTGCGCGCGCGAGCACGGTCGAGAAAGTGCGCGGCGAGCAGCGGAACATCGTCGAGCCGATCGCGCAGCGGTGGAATCACGATCGGTACGACGTCGAGTCGGTAGAACAAGTCGGCGCGAAACTCGCCGCGTTCGATGCGCGCTTCGAGATCTTGATGAGTCGCCGCGATGACCCGCACGTCGACATGGCGTGCGGCATCGCTGCCGACCGCGCGGACTTCGCCCGACTGCAGCACGCGCAACAAGCGCGCCTGCAGCACGCTCGACATGTCGCCGATCTCGTCGAGGAACAGCGTACCGCCACTCGCTTCGACGATGAGACCCGGCCGTGCGTTCGCCGCGCCGGTAAATGAGCCGCGAGTGTGACCGAACAGCTCGCTCTCGAGTAGCGCCTCGGGCAGCGCGGTGCAGTTAACCGCGACGAATGCGCGATCGTGCCGCGGCCCGCGATCGTGAATGGCACGCGCGACGAGCTCTTTGCCGGTGCCGCTCTCGCCACGCAAGAGCACAGCCGCCGGCGACGGCGCAACGCGATCGATCAGCTCGTAGACACGGCGAATCACCGGGCTCTTGCCGACCAGACTGCCGAGCTGCGCACGCGTCTCGGCGCGAAGTAGCTTGTGCTCACGACGCAACGTGCGCTGCTCGAGAGCGCGATCAACATGCAGCGTGAGCTCGTCGAGCCGCACCGGTTTGACGATGTAATTCGCGGCACCGCGGCGCATCGCCTCGACCGCGCTCTCGACCGATCCGAACGCGGTCATCACGATCACCGGGATGTCGCGATCGATCGCGTGCACGGCTGTAAGCACGTCGAGCCCGTCGACGTTCACCATCCGTAGATCGGTGATCACGAGATCGGGCACCTCGCTCACGAGTGACTCGATCGCTGCGTTGCCAGAGTCTTCGATCCGGCATGCGTGGCCGAGCGGCGTGAGATGCTCTGCGAGCACGCGCGCCATCTCGACGTGATCGTCGACGATCAAGATCATGTCTTGCGCCTGTCCGTCGGCCACGAGATCCGAAACGTAGTGCCGACGCCTTCGACCGACGACACGTCGAGCTCGGCGCCGTGAGCACGCGCGAGCTCCGCGACAACCCACAAGCCGAGCCCGGTGCCTTTGCCGCGCTTCTTGTTCGTGAAGAACGGATCGAACATGTGCGCGCGATCTTCGGCGGAGATGCCGTGGCCGGTGTCGAAGACTTCGAGTGCAATGGTATCGCCGCGCGACCGCGCCGAGAGCTTGACGTGGCCACCTTCCGAGCATGCGTCGATCGCGTTCATCGCGACGTTGACCAGCACTTGCTGCAGCTGGCCGGCATCGGCGAACACGGTGCCGGCGATCTCGCCGCGTTCGAGCGCGACGTGCTTGCGCGATGCTTCGGCACCGAGTAACTCGACAACCGAATCGATCGCGGAGCGCATGTCGACGGGCTGCGCACGTGTCGCATCGGGGCGTGCGTACGACAACAGCTGCGCGATCAATCGCGTCACGTGATCGATCTGATCGACGATCACGCGCAACCCAGGCGCCTCGGGATGGTCCCCGCCGAGCCGGCCGAGCGCGAGCTCGGCGCGGCCGCGCACGATGCCGAGCGGCGTGCCGATCTCGTGCGCGATTCCAGCGGATAGCTGGCCTGCCGTAGCCAGCTTCTCCGTACTCAACAAGCGCTCTTCTGCTCGCAATCGCTCGCGCAGCTCGGCTTCACGACGTGCCGCGCGCACGACGTAGACCGTTGCGAGCGCGAGCAACGCGAGCCCGAGCGTGCCACCGAACGCCATGCGATGCGCGAGCGCTTCGTGACGCGCCTCGAGCGACTGAGTCGACGCGACGAGCGCGAGCACCCACGGTGGACCGCGATCGATCGGCACGGGCACGGCGGCCGCGATCGCATCGTCGGCCGGCAAGCCGATCGCCGCCGCGGAGCGTGCGTCGACCAGCGTAGTGCTCGGCTCGCGCGCTCGTGCATGCGCGACGAGTTCGACGAGCTGCGGATCGGTCAGGCTCGTCATCGTCACGTCGGAGATCGGCGCCGGCACGCCGTGCGCGCTCATCACGAGCAAGCGCTGTGAGCCGACACGCAACAACCGCGGCGGAATGACGACCTGACGCATATCGACGATGGCCGCCGCTGCGGCACCGCCGGGCTCTTGCCGCGCAAACACCCGATACCAGGCGGCTTCGTCGTTCGCGTTGCTCAGGCCCGACGAGATCTGCAGCTCGCCGGGCGAGCGCGCGGCAGCGTCGAGCATCTCGTCGACAATCGGCCCGGCATTCTGCATCACAGCGCCGGTATGCAAGCGGTCGCCGCGTTGCGGCGCGATGTCGATCGTCAGGTACGCGCGCTTCACGCTCGCGACGGCATCGAGCTCGGTGGTCGCCGAAGCGCCGGCATGCTCGGGAATCTTGGCAACGAACGCTAGGTCGTCGCCGATACGCGCGAGGTTGCCGCCGAGGTCCTGCGCGGCCTCGTCGAGATCTGCGAGCTTGTCGCGTGCGAACGCATCGATCGCTTCGTCGCGGTCGTGCGCGAGCACGCGCGTTGCGACGACAACGGGAACTCCAACGCAGCCGGCGATCAGTGCGACGAGCCAGGCTCGCATCGCTCGATGTCTACCACGCAGCTTGCGGCACTCGTGTTGCGCATTGCGAGAGTCGCGTCGCGGCGTCGCGAGGTTGCGCGTGGCACGCCGCCTGCTCTTTCACGCCTCATGCGCGCAGCGAAGCACCGCACCATCACGAGCTTCGAGGACGCGATCCTCCTGCTTATGTGCTGGATGGTCGTCGTCTGGCTCATCATTCGGGCCTAACCGACATCCAGCCAATGGACCCGCATCCAGACCAGCGTCGCTACGACCGCCACGACGCCGAGGATCACGATCATAGGTGATCACAAAGCACGTCGCGTGCCGATTCTCGACGCGTTCCCCATGGTCGACCGTTGCGCGTTGCAACAGCGGTCTCGCAAATCGCGGCAGTCGATTGCTCTACGCCGCCGACGACCGACTATCGCTGTCAGAGCGACCGTGGCGCCGGATACGTTCGAGGTCGTTGGCTGCGGGCCGTCATTATAGCTCCACGTGGTTGATCTCAACGACGCCGTGCGCGTGCCGCAGTCGTGTCGCGCGAAGTGATCGTTGGCACGCGCGATGCGATCGCGCCTGATCATGACACCGCTCGACTACTTACCGACTCTCGAACATCTCGGGCTCGCGCTCGCGATCGGGCTCTTCGTTGGGCTCGAGCGCGAACATCGCCGCAAAGAAGCCGGGCTGCGCACGTTCGGTTGTGCAGCGCTGATCGGTGCGCTCGGCGCACTACTCGGTCCGACGTTCGCGATCGCGAGCCTCGCGTTCCTGGCACTCATGGTCGTGCTGCTCAACGTGCAGTCGCTGCGCGCGAGCCAGAGCCTCGAGCTCACGACCTCGGCCGCCCTGTTCGTCACGGGGTTCTGCGGCATCCTGTGCGGGCTCGGCCACACGTTGACGCCCGCGGCGCTCGCCGTCGTCACCGCCGCGCTGCTCGCGTGGAAGGAGCCGATGGCCGGGTTCTCGAAGGCGCTCACCGACACCGAGCTACGCTCGGCGATCGCGCTCGCGATCCTCGCGTTCGTGATCTATCCGGCGCTGCCCGTCGGAACGGTCGACCGATGGGGCCTGATCGAGCCGCGCGCTGCATGGCTCACCGTGCTGCTGATCGCCGGTATCGGGTTCGCGAACTACATCTTGCTCAAGCTCTACGGAGCACGCGGCGTCGAAGTCACCGGATTCCTCGGCGGCATCGTCAACAGCACGGTCACCGTGACCGAGCTCGCGCGGCGCGATCGCGAAGCCGGCGGCCAGCTCGAGCGCACGACGTTTCGCGCGGTGTTGCTCGCGACCGCGGCGATGATTTTGCGCAACGGCGCCATCTTGCTCGTGCTCGCGCCCGATGCGTTCGTCGCCGGTGGTGGTGCGTTCATCGCCATGGCTGCAGCCAGCGTCGGGCTCGCGGCGTGGCGGCGGCGTGGCGCGAGCGCACAACCGCCACCGAAGCTGCCACTCGAATCGCCGTTCTCGGTCAGCTCCGCGGTTCGCTACGGCGCGCTGTTCCTCGCGCTCCAGATCGCCGGGTCGCTCGCGCAACGCGCGTTGGGCGACGTCGGGTTCTACGCCGTGTCGCTGATCGGCGGCTTGCTGTCGAGCGCGAGCGCAGTCGCATCGGCCGGAGCCGTCGCGGCACATGGCCAGGTCTCCATGCACGTCGCCGGCACTGGCGCGGTGCTCGCGACGTTGGTGAGCGCGGCGGTCAACTTGCCGCTCGCCGCGCGCATCTCGCAAGACCGCGTGCTCGGCCGCCGGCTCGTCGTTCCGATTGTCGCGATCCTCGTGCTCGGCATCGCCGGCGTTGCGGCGCAACGACTCGCGCTCTCCTAACCGCATTTTCGCAACGCGTCCTTGCACGTTGCAACGGCTCGCGAATTTTCTGGACAGCTCTCCGCGCGTGTCCGCATCGTGACGCAGATGCGGCTCGCGATCGCGACGTGCGTGTTCATGCTCACCGCTCCGGCCATCGCCGACACGCGCGGCGAGTGGATCGAGACCGACACGCTCGGCATGAACATGTGGACTCACAACTTCAACAAGCACACCGATACGACGGTGAGCGACGCACAGAACCTCTCGGCGTTCGTCGGTGCGCACTACTACTTCGCCGATCATCTACGCATCGGCATGAACGTGCAGTTCACCGAGCGGCTCGCACCGGACGCCGCCACCGGCACGAGTCGGTTCCAGACGTTCGCGCTGTTGCCTCAGATCGGTTGGCACTTCTACAACCCGTTCTTCGCCGCCCTCGTCGGCACCATCGCGCCGTGGATGAGCGGCAAGAACCTGTTCGACGCCGGATGCCAAGGCCTCCTCGGTGCGGGCCTCGCGTTGACACCGCGCGTTCGCGGCAACCTCGCGATCGAGATCCCGATGAACTTCGTCCAAGCGATAACGATCGGCGCGACCGTCTTGCTCGGCATCTCGGCGTCGCTCTAGCGAAACGCGAGTCGTTGCTTGCAGCGTGCAACGCGCGCAGTGAAAGTCGCGCGAGTTACGCGTGGGATGGCGCGTGCTGAATCGATCGCGCTTGATCGATCGCGAATCACACCGGCGCATTCTGCAACGCTCTTACAGATCGCAACGCCGTGAACATCGTCGCGATGTGCACGTCGTACACGTTGTGATCGCGAGATGGATCGTCGGTTCGCTCGTCGCGATCGCGCCGTCGCTAGCGCACGCGCAAGCTCTCACGCTCGCCGGCGCGCTTGCGTTCGCTCGCGCTCATCAGCCGGCGATTCGCGCCGCGCGCGCCACGGTCGATGCGCGTCGCGCCGACACACGTGTACGCGAAGGAGCGTGGCTGTCGAAGCTCGGCGCGACCGCGCAGCTGTTCGCATCGACGGTGAACAACACGAGCGGTATCGACGTCGGCGTGCCCGAAGTCGGGCTGTATCGCATCGTGCGCTATTCCACCGAGATACGACGGCGACGGTTCATCTCGCTACGTGCCGATTGCAAGCGTTGCGGCACAAAGCTCAACGTTGACATCCCCGTCGAACTCGCCAAAACAGAGACATCATTCCGATGCCCACACTGCTACGACGATGTCCCGCGTCCTCCGGCGCCGGTTGAGCGCCCAGGGGTTCCGCCGGTCGAGATCTGATCGGTGCACGACCACACACACTGACCGGTGTCGCTTCACGACAGTTTGGCTGCTGCTGCCAGGCCGCCGCGCCGAACGCGACGGCGCTCCAGAACTCACTCGGAAACTCGGATTCGAGTCTCGTCAGAAGGCTGAACTTGCCCGGTTCTACTTCTGTCGCGCTTGAAGGAAACACGGTTCGATTTCTGTCGGCACCCAGTGCAAATGCCGTCGGAGCCGCGAGCGACCCGCGTGAGCGATCGGCACATGTGCTTTCCAGCGGTTCACTCGGGTTTCGAGGAAGGCCGAGGGGTTTCTGTGAAAACCGTGGTTCTTGGGCACACTCGGCTGGATCGTGCCTCGCTCGGCCCGCGGGTGAACGTTCACGTCGCCAGTCGCATACGTAGCGCGGTTCCAGTCGAGTTTTGAGGAAACACCGGTGCGGCTCCTGTCGAGACCCGTGGCGAATACTGTCGTAACGGCATCCCGGGGCCACAGATCGAGGCGAGCGGTTACCGGAGATTGTTCGAGCTTCTGAGGATTGTGGTAGGAACCGCCCCCTTCTGAGGCACACCCACCGGGCTCGACGTCGAGCGTGCATGCGCTCGTGTTGGCTGCGCGGAGCCACTTAAGTGTATGCTTAACAGTGTCGGTGCAGAAGCCGCGCCGTCATCGCGAGTGCTGTCCAATCGATACCGCGTAAGCGCCCACTTAACAAACATGTGTTGCTCTAAGATGACGGCGGTGCGCCGGCGATGTGCGAGAGCTCGGCTGCGCACCTCTGCGCGCGCGTCGCGATACGGTTCGGAGAGGCGACGCCCGTGGCGGCCGGTGAGGTGATCTCGCTCGTTCCGCTGTTTCTCGCGGCTCTCGTTCCCGCGAGCCTGTTCGTCGCCGCGTTCTTGATTTCGCGACAACGATTTCGGTTCTTGACGATCGCATCGTTCGTGACGACTGCCGCCGCGGGCATCACGTACCTCGCGGTGCTACTGCGACCGGTGCTCTCATTGATCGGCTTCGACGCACGCACGAGGGTGCCGACATCGGTGATGAACGACGTCGTGCAGCTCGACCTCGTCTCGAGCGCCATGTTCGTGCTGGTCGCCACGCTCGCGCTCGTCGTCGTCCGGTATTCGCGAACGTACCTCGCCGGGCAACGCGAGCTCGATCGCTTTTCGCGATCGCTATTACTGACCGTCGCATCGGTCACCGTGCTCGTAACGTCGAACCACCTCGCGGTGCTCGTCGTGGCGTGGTTCGCGACGGACGTCGGTTTGCACTCGCTGCTCACGTTCTTTCGAACGCGCCGCCAAGCGATCATCGTCGCGCACAAGAAATTTTTGTTGTCTCGGGTCGCGGACGCGTGCTTCGTGTCGTCGATCGTGATCATCGGCGGGCAACTCGGATCGCTCCGGATCGACGTCGTGAACACCGCCGCACGAGCCAGCGGCGGGCTCTCGCCCACGCTACACGTCGCGACCATCCTGCTCGTGTTCGGCGTGCTCCTCAAGTCCGCGCAGATCCCGTTTCACGGCTGGATGCAGGCGGTCATGGAAGCTCCGACGCCCGTGTCTGCGCTCCTGCACGCGGGCGTCGTCAATATCGGCGGCTTCGTCATGATCCGGCTCGCGCCACTCATGGCACACGCGTATATCGCGCAGAGCATCCTGCTCGGAGTCGGGCTGTTCACGACCATCATCGCGGCGCTCGTGAT
>DASXEF010000248.1:0-12327 GCA_036490255.1 Kofleriaceae bacterium | reverse complement strand
CAACGCCGCATAGCGCTGCTCGAGCGCGGCGAGCGCGGTCGCGAGCTCGTCGGCGGTCGTCGCGCCGAGCTGCGCCGCGGTGTGCACGCCGATCGCGAGCAGCGCGATCGCGTCGTCGCCGCGACGGTCGGTGGCGAGCCTCGTCGCGGTCTGCAGCGCGGTCGCGAGCAGCCACGGCTTGCCGACGCATTCGCGCGCGGCGGCAGGCAGCGCGGTTTGCAGCAGCTCGGTCGGATCGAGCTGCGCGGCCGTCCATGCCGCGAGCAGCGCCGACACGGCGCCGAGCAGATCGACGAACGATCGCGACTCGCCGCCGCTATCCGCGAGCGCGGCGACGTCGTGAAACAGCACGCTGCGGTGATCGACGCCGAGCGCGTCGAGCCGCACGACGAGCTCGATCAGCGTCGCGGCGAGCCGGCGAAACTCGTCGGCGTCGGCGGCGAGCTCGATCATCGGCCGCGCCGCGTAGCCGACCGCCGGCTCGGGCTCGATGCCGGCGGTGACGAGCTGCTCGGCGAGCCACAACAGCTCGGCGGCGCTCCACGCGGGCCGCACGAACGCGAGCGTGCGCGGCAAGCTCCACCGCATCAGCACGCCGGGCTCGAGGTCGTGCGCGACCATCGCTTCGACGAGCTCGAGTGCGCGGATGCCGAGGCCGCGTTCGCGATCGAGGCTCTCGATCACGTCGAGGCCATCCTCGAACAACAGCCGGCGCAAGCCGCGGCGATGCATCTCGATCGCGAGCGCGACGAGCCGATCGCCGCCGTCGTCGAGCCAGCCGCAGCGCTCGAACAAGCGCACGCCGTTGTCGACGATGATCGCGGGATCGACGCCGGCCTTCGCGAGCCGCGACGCGACGTCGAGCTGGAGCGGCGACGTCAACACCGCGAGCGTCGGACCCGGATACAGGCCGTAATCGAACATCGCGAGCCCGAGCTCGAGCGCGACGGTGATCTCGTGCGACTCGAGCGAGCCCTGCGCGAGCCCGGGGATCGCGTGCTCGAACAACGGATACGCGCGATCTTTGGCGGCGCGGGCGAGCGGCGCGAGCACGTCGAGCCAGCGCGGTAGCGCATCGAGATCGCCGCGCGCGATCAGCGCCGCGATGCCGGTCGCGAGCGGATAGCCGACGTGCATGCCGCCGGCGTGAACGTCGAGCGCGAATTGCACCAGCTTCGGCCACGCGACGAGATCATCGGTCGTGACCGCCGCGAGCGCGGGCACGACGAGCTGGATGAACCAGCCCGGCTCGATCGCGGCCAGCGCGCGCGTGCCTTCGAGCACGGCGAGCATCGCGGCGGGACGCTGGTCGAGCGCCGCGGCCCCCGTGCGGATCGCGTGCTGCTCGAGCCGCGAGTCGGCCGAGCGCACGAGGATGGACGCCGCGTGGTCGAGCATGCGCGCGAACATGTCCGCATCGCCGCCACTGGCATCGACGAGCGGCGCGATCACGAATCGCGTCGCCGACCACAGCGAGCCACCGGGTCGCGCAGCCATCGCGATCGCGTAGCGCTCGAGTGCGTCGAGCCACGGCGCGACGTCACCTTGCACGCGCTCGGCGATCGGCTCCGCACCGTGCTCGAGGACGGTCTTGCTATCGATGCCGCGCGCGTCGAGCCGAGCGCGCAGCTCGGCGAAGCGGTCGTCGTTCACGCGTCAACGCTAGCATCTCACTGCTCGGCGGGCTCGATCCGGCGCGCGAGCAACGTGAACATCGCAGGCACGAGAAACAGCGATAGCAACGTCGACGACGACAACCCGCCGACGACTGCGAGCGCGAGCGCCTGGTTCGCCTCGGTGCCGGCTTCGAGCCCGAGCGCGGTCGGGATGAGGCCGATCACCGTCGCGAGGCTCGTCATCAAGATCGGCGTGAACCGCGTCCGCGCGGCCTCGACGATCGCGTCCTCGATCGTCGCGCCGGCGTCGAACCGCGTGCTCGCTTCGGCGACGAGCAAGATGCCGTTCGAGACGGCGATGCCGATCACCATCAAGATGCCCATCAACGCGGTCACCGAGAAGCCTTGGCCGGCTGCGAGCAGCGCGAGCGTGATGCCGACGAGGCACACCGGAATCGCGAACAGCATCACGAGCGGCAGCCGCATCGACTTGAACTGGATCGTCATGACCATGAACACGACCATCACCGCGAGCCCGATCGCGACGCCGAGCCCCGAGAACGTCGTGCGCATCAGCTCCATCTCGCCGACGTAGCGCCACTTGATGTGCGCGGTCTTCGGGTTCGCCGCGAGCTTTTGCTCGAGCTCTTTCGCGGCGCCGCCGACGTCGCGCCGCTCGGTCTGCATGAACACCTCGGTGACGCGCGTCATGTGATCGCGCTCGATCGCGATCGGTCCGGCGCTGCGATGGACGTCGGCGTACGCGCCGAGCGTGATCGGCTTACCGTCGGCGGTCACGCGCGCCGGCAATTGCCGCAACGCACGTACGTCGGCGACGTCGCGCTCGTCGTAGTACGTCACGACGTAATACGCCTGGCCGTTGTTCGGGTCGATCCACACGCTCGGCGTGTTGATGTTGCCGAGCGTGGCGTCGAGCGTGACCTGCGCCGCTTGGCGTGCGCTGACGTCGACGAACCCGGCCTGGTCGCGCACCGTATCGACGTGAATCTCGGGGTATTCGGTCTGGAGCTGGACGCGGACGTCGCGCACGCCGCCAACGGTGCGCGCGACCTCGGCGATCGCTTTGCCTTCGTCTTCGAGTAGCGCGAGGTTGTCGTTCTGGATCTCGATCGCGATCGGCGCGACGTAGCCGTTCGAGAACACGCTCGCGACGAGGCCGCCGGGCCATTGCATCAGCTCGACGCCGGGAAAGTGCTCGATCAGCAGCGCGCGCATCTTGTCGGCGATCTCGCGTTGCGTGTGCTCGCGCTTCTCGGGATCGACGAGCGCGACGCGAATGAAGCCCATGTGCGGTCCGTCGTTCGGGCTCGTCATCGCGCTGCGCGCGTTGCCCGGCGAGCCTTCGTTCGTGAGCACGAGCTCGACGTCGTTTTGCGGCAGCTCGTCGTGCAGCATCTTGCCCATCGCCTGGATCCGTCGCGACGCTTCGTCGAGCGAGATCCCCGGCGTGAAGCGCACGTAGACGCGCTCCATCGATTCGTCGATCTCCGGAAAGAACGAGCTCGGCAAGCGCGTGGCCGCGATGCCGGCGGCGACGGTGAGCACCAGGCACACACCGATCACGAGCAAGCGCAGCGGCAAGACGCGGCGCAGCAAGCGCGAGTAGCTCTCGGCGAGGTGCTCGATGAAGTCGCCGAGCTTCTTGCCGATGCCGCGCGGCGGCTTCTCGCTGAGAAAGAAGCGACACGCCACCGGCGTGACGAACATGCTGACGAAGTACGACGCGATCATCGCGACCGCGACGGTGAGCGCGAGCGGCGCGAACAGCCGCTTCGCGAGGCCCGCGAGCAACAGGACCGGCAGCAGCACCGCGATCGTCGTCAGCGTCGACGCGAGCACCGGCAGCGCCACCGCGTTCGTGCCCTCGAGCGCTGCGCGATAGCGGCTCGTGCCGTCGCGTTGATGGCGGTGGATCGATTCGAGCACGACGACCGCGTCGTCGACGAGTCGGCCCATCGCGAGCGTGAGCCCGCCGAGCGTGAACGAGTTGAGTGTCTGGCCCGTCGCGTAGAGCACGATCAACGTCACCGCGAACGACAGCGGGATCGCGATCGCGACGATGATCGTGCCGCGGAAGCTCTGCAGGAACACCAGGATCACGAGCGCGATCAGCACGAGCGCTTGGCCGACCTCGCGCTTGAGCCCCGAATACGACGTCTTGACGAACGTCGACTCGTCGAACACCGGCTTGACCTGCATGCCGGCGGGCAAGTGCAGCCCGGCGACGACGCGCTTGACCGAGTCGACGATCTCCAGCGTGTTGCCGCCGGGCACGCGCAGCACGTTGAGGTAGACCGCATCGGCGCCGTTGACCGAGACGGTTTGCGTCGGCGCCGCGCCACCGTCGACGACCCTCGCGACGTCGCGGATATAGACCGGCGCGCCGGCGACGAGCTTGATCATCGCGTCGCCGACGTCTTTGACCTGCTTGGGCACCGCGTCGGTGTAGACGTTGGCGTCGAACGTCTTCGCGATGAACTCGCCGGACGGCAACAGCGCGATCGATTCGCGCACGGCCGCGGCGACTTCTTCGGCGGTGACGCCGCGCGACTGCGCGCGCGCGCGATCGACCACGACGTTGATCTGGCGCTGGCGGCCACCGTTCGGCGACGCGCTCGCGACGCCTGGAATGCCTTCGAGCAGCGGCTCGATGTTGTTGAGCGCGAAGTCGTACAGCTGCGGCCCGGTGAGACCACCGCCGGAAACCGTGACCTGCACGAGCGGCGCGTTCGTCGGATCGTATTGCAAGACGAACGGCGGGATCACGCCGAGCGACTTCGGCACCGCCGACATCGCGAACTGCACTTGCTGCTGCACGAGCGTCTGCGCGGCGTCGAGGTTCGTGCCCCACTTCATCCACACGTACGCGATGCTGAGGTTGTTGCGCGACTCGCTCTGCACGTGCTCGACGCCCGGCGTCGCGCTGACGTACTTCTCGATGCGCCACGTCAGCGTCTTCTCGACGTCCTTCGCCGCCAAGCCGGGCGCGAGCGTGCCGACGACGAGCACCGGCGGCGTCAGATCCGGGAACGTGTCGATCGCCATGCGCGGCGTCGTCACCACCGCGAACACGAGCACCGCGATCCCGAGCATCAAGCTCGCGAGCGGGTTGCGCAGCGACAGCGCGGTCAAATAGGCCCTCCGAAGCCAGCGCCGCGTGCGTCGCCGCCACTACCGGCGCTGCCTTGCGGCGGCGGCTGATCTTGCTTGGCATCGACGCGATCGCCGTCGCTGAGCAGCGCGCGGCCTTCGCTGACGATCGCGGTCTTCGCCGGCAACTGCTTCGGATCGAAGTAGATGCTGCCGCCGCTCTCGCCGAGGACGGGCAGCTGTTTTTGATGTGCGACGTTGCCGTCGACGACGAACAGCTTCGCCTTGCCTTCTTGCTCGGTCGCCGCGTAGAGCGGCACTGCCGTCGCCGCGATCGGCGTGCCGACGTCGACGGTGACGACCGCGGTCGTATCGGTCGGATACGACCGCTTCGGATCGGCGATGTCGATCTCGACGTGAACCGTGCGCGTCTTCGAATCGGCTTTCGGCGCGCGCCGCGAGATCTTGGCGTCGACCTTCGCACCGGTCGCGAGCATCTCGACGCGCACCGGCGTCTCGGGCGCGAGCAGGTCGAAATCTTTTTCGGGCGCGTCGATCACCACGCGCACGACGCTGCGATCGACGACCGAGACGATGTTCGCGCCGGGCGTGACGAACGCGCCGGGGTCCGCGTTGCGCGTGCCGATCTCGCCGTCGAACGGTGCCTTCAACGTGCAGTCGCCGACGTTTTGCGAGGCGGCCTGATACTGCGCTTCGGTCTGCAGCATCTGCGCTTGCTCTGCGGTGCTCTGCGCGGTCTTGAGCTCGACTTCGTTCGCCGCGATGAAGCCGCCGTCGAGCAGCGCGCTCTCGCGGTGCGCTTCGTCGGCGGTCGCCTTCTGGTGCTCGCTGACCGCGCGCGCGGCGGCTTCGGCGGCGCGGCTCTGCGCGTTCGGATGCGAGCAATCGAGCGTCGCGAGCACTTCGTTGCGCGTGACCGTGGCGCCGGGCCGCACGGTCACGTTCGTGACGTAGGCCGAGATGTATTGCGGGCCGACGTTCGCCTCTTGCCACGCGGCGACCGCGCCGACGTACGTACGGCTGTCCCGAAACTGGGCCGCCTCGGCGGGGACCACGGTCACCGGGCGCGCCTCGGCGAGTGGGGTGTGATTGACCTTGCTCGCCGCGTGATGCACGAGCAGGAAGCCGGCGAGCAGGATCGCGATCGCGCCTGCGGCGATCGTGACGACGAGGCGTGGTGTGCTCGCGCGGTGAGGCTCGACGGCTGGTTGTGACATGGGCGCTCGCTTTTCGACGCGTCGCGACGATGCGACGACGCGTCGCCAACACGAGTCCAATTCGCATGCCAGCTAGACCGCCAACCCCGGGCACTACTCCCCGCAGCGTCGAGCGTGGCACCTGCCGTCGCTCACGCATGGATCGCTCCGGTCGGGATTCGGATGCAGGCGCGCGTCCCGTGCGGCGCCTTCGGGCCGATCGCCAGCGAGCCGCGATGGGTCGACGCGATCTCGTTCGCGATCGCAAGCCCGAGCCCGGTGCCGGCGGGTTTGGTCGTGAAGAACGGCTCGATCGCGTGCGCGGCGGTCGTCGGCGCGATGCCTTCGCCGTCGTCGCTGATGACGAACGCGACGTCGGTCACGTCGGCGCTGACCTCGAGCCGCACCGTCGCGCCTGGGGGTGACGCGTCGCATGCGTTCAACAGCAGATTGATCAGCGCGTGCTCGAACAGGAGCGGCTCGCAGCGCACGTAGGGCAGTGCGGAGCCGAGCGACGAGACGAGCTCGACGTTCGCGCGCGCGAAGCGGTGCTCGACGAGCGCCGCGGCTTCGTCGACGAGGCGGCGTGGCTCGATCTCCTGGAGCGCGATCGGCGCACCGCGGGAGAGCCCGAGCAGCCCGCGCACGACCTGATCGACGTGGTCGACCTGATCGATGATCGTTTGGGCGCTCTTCGCGATGCGGTCGTCGCCGTTGGCGCGCGCGAGCAGTTGCTCGGCGCGACCGACGATGACGCCGAGCGGCGTCGACAGCTCGTGAGCGACGCCCGAGCCGAGTGCAGCCATCGTCGCGGCGCGTGACATCTGCTCGAGCTGGGCATCTTTTGCACGCGCGAGGTCGGCGACTGCGAGCTCGTGTGCGAGCTCGAGCTCGCGGCGTTGCTGTCCGCGCGCGATCGCGCCGAATGCGGCGACCAGTCCCGCTGCGACGACGATCGAGAGCAACATCCGCACGAGACCCGCGCGATCGCGATCGCGCTCGCGTTCGGCGCTCGCAGCGACGGCGAGCGTCCATCCGTCGACCGTCGGTGCAATCCCGACCATCGCGGTCCGCGCGGCTAGCCCGAGTGCCGGCGCGTCGCGGCGATCGACACGGAGCTCGCGGGCTCCTGCTGCCACGGCGGCGGGAAACGCGGGCAGCGTGACTGCGCGGCCGTCGAGCAGCTGCGGCCGAGTCGCGCCCGGTGGCATCACGAGCACACGCACGCCGTCGGCTTCGAGACCGCGCAGTTGGTCGGCGATCGCCGGTGTCAACGCACGCGAGCCGAGTAGACCGAGGCCCGCGGCGCGCGCGACCTCGGCCTGCTCGACGCCCAGATCCTCGAGCGCGTCCTCCGACCGTTGGTGCTCTTGCCAATACGCGACCGCGCCGGTCACCGTGACCGTCGCGATCATCAGCAGCACGAGCCACCGCACGTGGATCACGGCCATGCGTCGGCGCGGTGGCAAGAGTTACGCCAGCGCGGAAGTCACTGGGATTCGTAGCTCGGCCGCGCTCGACGCGAAAAAAATCCGCTGTCCGATGGGAAACCCTCCGTGCTCGCTCGACGAGGTCGCTTGGTTTCGGGCGCTCCGAGCGGCACGACGCGTGCTTGGCAGACGCCTACATGAAGATGCGAGTTGGTTGGCCCACGATGATCTTGCTCGGCGCGGTCGGTGGCCTCGTCGCGGTGGGTGCCGTGCTCTACACGCGAAGCACGAGCCGCGTGAACCACGTCGCGCTCGCGGAGAGCGCCAAGCGCGTGTCCACGATCGCCGCGGTCTCGCAAGCGTTTCAGGGCACGCGTCGCTACGTCGGCACGACCGAGCCGTGGGTCGAGGCGAGCATCGGCCCGCAGCTCGTATCCGCGTACATCGCGACGGTGCTCGTGCGTCCCGGCGCGAGCGTCAAGCACAACGACGTGATCGCGACGCTCGATTGCCGCAACACGTCTGCGATCTCCAAGCAGGTCGCGGAGCAAGCGCGCGCGCTCGACGCGATGAGCACCGCGGCCGCGAACGAAGCCACTCGCGTCAACACGCTGCTCCAGGGCAAGTTCGTGTCGCAGAACGAAGCCGAGACCAAGGCGGCCGACGCCGCGAGCAAGCAGGCGCAGGTCGCGTCGCTACGCGCTCAGCTCGCGAGCACGACGCTGCAGGTCGACGACTGCGTGCTCCGCGCACCGTTCGACGGCGAGGTCTCCGAACGTCACATGGATCCGGGTGCGTTCGTGCGGCCGGGCTCGCAGATCGCGACGCTCGTCGATCGCCACCTCGTGCGCGTCGCGACCGACGTGCCCGAAGAGGACTTCGACGCCGTGGCACCGAACACGCCGGTGCGCCTCCACCTGCTCGCGACCAACCGCGATCTCGTCGCGCACATCTCGCGGCGCAGCCCGGCCGCGGATCGCGAGACCCGCACCGCGCACATCGAGATCGACGTCGAGGATCCGGATCGCATGATCCCGATATGGACGACCGCGGAGATCACGCTCGACGTCGGCGCGCCGCTGCCGGCGACCGCGATCCCGCTGTCGGCTGCATCCGTCCACGGCACCAAAGCTTCGATCTTCGTCGTCGACGGCGACGCCGCGCATCTCGAGGTCGTGCGCATGGTCGGCGAGACCGGCGGTAGCCTGTTCCTCGATCCGAAAGCGCTGCCCGCGGGCACGAACGTCGTCACGCAAGGACGCACCGTGCTCTCCGACGGCGACAAGGTCGCGACCGCGACCGAGAAGTGGGTTCCGGACCAGGCAGCCAAGCAATGACCGAGCTGTCGCTGCGTAACCCCATCGCCGTCGCGATGGCGTGCATCGGTTTCATCGTGTTCGCGGCCGTCGTGACGCCGCGGATGCCGGTGGATACGTTTCCGGAGCTCACGCCGCCCGTCCTCGTCGTCGGCACCTTGGCACCCGGCTTGGGCGCGAAGGACGTCGAGAAGACGTTGAACTGGCGCTTCGAGAAGTACGTGTCGGCGACGCCGGGGGTCGAGCACGTCGAGAGCCTGTCGCGCAACAACCTGTCGATCGTCTACGTCTGGTTGAAGTGGGGCACCGATCTCAACGCCGCGCAGACGCTCGTCCAGCAGCAGGTGCAGTTCGCGATGTCGGCGGTGCCGAAGTCGCTCGGCATCCTGCCGCCGTTCGTCTTGCAGTACGACCCGTCGAACGCACCCGTCGTGCAGGTGGCCGTCTACGGCGGCGGCATGACCGGCGCGCAGATCTACGACTACGCGATGAACCAGATCGAGCCGTTGCTCGAGGGAATCTCGGGCGTGGCGAGCGCGTCGGTCAACGGCGGGCGTCAGCGCCAGATCAACGTCATCGTCGATCCGGTCAAGGCGCAGGCGCGCGGGCTCACGGCCACACAGGTCGCCGATGCGGTTCACAACTCGAACGCGCTGTTGCCATCGGGCGAGATGATCAACCCGATGTTCGACGCGAACGTCTACACCAACGCGATTCCGAAAGCGGTCGCCGACATCGGCGACGCGATCGTCAAGCAGCACGGCGATGCCGCGGTGCTGATCTCCGACACCGCGCGAGTCGAGGACGGTGCCTCGCCGCCGACGCAGGCGGTGTCGATCAACGGCAAGGACGCGGTCTACCTCAACGTGCTGCGAGTCCCCGGCGGCAACACGCTCGAGATCGTCGATCAGGTGAAGGACAAGATCGCGCACCTCGAGAACCTGCCTCCGGGCGTGCGCGTCGAGCCGATCTTCGACCAGTCGACGTTCGTGCGCAGCACGTACAAGGGCCTCAAGAAGGAGGTCGTCCAGGCGCTCGTGCTCGTGTCGATCGTGATCCTGATCTTTCTTCAGAGCGTGCGCGGCACGCTCGTCGTCTCGCTCGCGATCCCGCTATCGTTCGCGATCACGCTGCTGGTGTTGTACTGGCGCGGCGAGACGCTCAATGCGTTCACGCTCGGCGGCCTCACGCTGGTGATGGGCCGGCTCGTCGACGACGCGGTCGTCGTGCTCGAGTCGATCCACCGCCACCAGAAGGGCGGCATGTCGCCGAAAGATGCAGCGCTCGCGGGTACGCGTGCGGTCGCGCTGCCGGTGCTCGCGTCGACGCTGACGACGATGGCCGTCTTGCTGCCGGTGTTGCTGTTCGCGGGGCTCGCGCAGAAGTTGTTCGTGCCGCTCGCGATCACGGTCGCGGTCGCGATGGCGGCGTCGTACTTCGTCAGCATCGCGGTCACGCCGGTGATGTGCCGCTACATGTTGAAGCATCGCGAGCCCGGCCCGATCGCTCATCGGATCGAGCGCGCGATCGAGGGGCTCGCGCACGGCTACGCACGCACGCTCGACGCGGTGATCCCGCACGGCTGGCTGGTGCTCGCAAGCGCCGCCATCCTCGTGAGCGGGAGCATCTGGGTTGCCGGCCGGTTGCCGACCTCGTTCTTCCCGCCGATCGACGAGTCGATGGAGCGCGTCTACGTGCGGCTCGCGCCGGGAACCTCGCTCGACGATGCAGCCAAGAAGATCGGCGAGATGGGCGAGATGCTCAAGGCCGAGCTGCCGAAAGGCCTCGTCACACTCGTGCTCACGAATACCGGGTCACCGATGAACGCGCGCGCGGCAATGACGAGCGCCAACTGGGGCCCGCACATGGGCTTCATCCGGCTCCAACTCACCGATCCCGACGAGCGCGAGCTCTCGCAAGATCAGATCGCGAACGAGATCCGACATCTCCTCGACAAGAAATACCCCGGCGTCGAGTTCCTGCAGTGGCCCGGCGGTCTCGTCGCCAGCGTGTTCTCGAACGGCTATCTCGCGCCGCTCGCGGTCGAGATCCGCAGCGACAACCTCGATCAGCTCTACGCCAACATGAAAGCGGTCGCCGACGTCGCGCGCACGGTGCCCGGCATCCGCGACGTGTATCCGACGCTCCAGCTCGAGTACCCCGAAGTTCGCGTGAACACCGACCGCGAGGAAGCCGGCATGGTCGGCGTCACCGCGCGCGACTCGGCGCAGATCACGCTCGAGGCGACGATGGGCAACATCAACACGCCGAGTGTGTGGGTCGACAGCGTCAACGGTCAGTCGTACTACGTCGTGACCGGCTACGATCCGAGCAAGCTCGATACGCCCGCGACGCTCGCCACCGCACCCGTGCGCGTCGATAACCACGCGACGGCGGTGACGCTAGGCGCGTACGGCCGCATCACGCGGTCGACCGGCCCGATCGCGATCGAGCGCAACCAACTCCAGCGCGCCGCGCACGTGCTCATGCAGGTCGAACGGCGCGACATCGGCACGGCGGCCGCCGAGCTCGAGCAGAAGCTGCACGATGACCCGCGCACGGCGAAGCTTTCGTTCCGATTCGTCGGTCAGGTCGATCTGATGCGGACGACGTTCTCCGGCCTCGGCCTCGCGGTCGGACTCGCGATCATGGTCGTGTTCATGATCATGGCGTCGCAGTTCAAGTCGCTGAAGATGCCGTTCATCATGCTGTTCACGATCCCGTGCACGCTCGTCGGGATCGTGATCGCGCTGATGGCCGGTGGTCAGGGCTTCTCGGTGACCGCGCTGATGGGGATGTTGATGGTCGTCGGGATCGCGGTGTCGAACGGCATCTTGCTGATCGATCATGCGCGGGTTCGGCTCGAAGACGGCTTGACGCCGCACGCCGCGATCCTCGATGCCGCGCGGACGCGGTTCGTGCCGATCGCGATGACGAGTCTCGCGACTGTGATCGGCCTCGTCCCGACCGCGTTCGCGCTCGACCGCGGCGCGGCCGCGAACCAACCGCTGGCGCTCGCCGTCGTCGGCGGGCTGACGTCGTCGACGCTGCTGTCCCTGTATCTGGTGCCCGTGATCTTTCTGGCGCTGGTGCGCCGCCGACCCGCGCCGTCCGTCGAAGGAATCGCGGTTTGACCGAGCTGTCGTTACGCAACCCCATCGCCGTCGCGATGGCGTGCATCGGCTTCATCGTGTTCGCGGCCGTCGTGACGCCGCGGATGCCGATCGACACGTTCCCGGAGCTCACGCCGCCGGTGCTCGTCGTCGGGACGTTGGCGCCGGGCCTCGGCGCCAAGGACGTCGAGAAGACGCTGAACTGGCGGTTCGAAAAGTACGTGTCCGCGACTCCGGGCGTCGATCACGTCGAGAGTCTGTCGCGCAACAACCTGTCGATCGTCTACGTCTGGCTCAAGTGGGGCACCGATCTCGGCGCCGCACAGACGCTCGTGCAGCAGCAGGTCCAGTTCGCGATGTCGGCGGTGCCGAAGTCGCTCGGCATCCTGCCGCCGTTCGTCTTGCAGTACGACCCGTCGAATGCGCCGGTCGTACAAGTCGCCGTCTACGGCGGCGGGATGACCGGCGCGCAGATCTACGACTACGCGATGAACGAGATCGAGCCGCAGCTCGAAGGCATCTCG